>CBFICL010000001.1:0-114564 GCA_965661165.1 uncultured Holosporaceae bacterium
GGGGTGTTGCGCTATCACTATTTTTCGCTTTACGTTATGACGCTGACGGTTCCTTTTACCCTGCGCTGCCTGTTGCCGCGTTTATGGGTGGGAGAAGGGGCAGATAAGCCGCGTCATGAAGAGCGCTTAGCGGATTCATTGCAGAATTTCCCCCCTCAAGACGTTATCCTTTAAGACCGCGGTACGCACACCACTTCTGCCTTATGAAAGTTAGGCAAAAGGCCAAAACGATTTGACGATTTTGGAGAACGGCACGCCCTCTTTCGCAAAAGATTTGATTTTGTGAAGGGATAGGACGTTGTCAATGCGGTTTTCAAGGAATTTCCATGTGTTGTGATGTTCGGGTGAGGTGTCACGCAGCCAATAGATAAAGGTGGACACATAAACGCCGCTCAGCAATAAGCGCTTTGTGTAGAAATTATAGTCTGTGGAGGTATCACCCGCCATGGTCCACATGACATGCACTGTGTCATAAATCATGGGGGTGGTCATGAACGTGTGGCGCGGGTCGAGCAAAAAACGAAACGCCAGGCGCGCCGCCTGCTTTCGCGGCGTTAACAGCGTGAGTCGTGTGCGTACCCCCCAAAAAATCCGTTCACGTATTTTCATGGAGGCAAGGTCAAGCGCGCTAAGCTTGTCTTCCGTCTGCCGATCCAAAAGGCGGCTCCATGTGGTGAGTGCATTTTTTTCGCCCTCAGGAAACAAGGCCCACACAAGCCCTTCTTCAAGGTCAAGGTGTTGTGCCGCATGGAGGAGGGTGTTTTGATTCCACCCTTTTTCGGGCACAAGATCAAGAAAAGCGTCTAACAATTTTGCTTTAAGGGCCGCGCTCTCGTCCATGGTCACAGATACAGTCATGATGGTTCTCCTGAAGCGCTATGCTAAGGCGTTTTTCTAAAGATCTAGCAAAAGACCACTGGGATTTTCAATGGTCTCTTTGATACTTTTTAAAAAGCCCACAGCGTCTTTGCCATCAATGATTCTGTGGTCATAAGAAAGGGCCAGGTACATCATGGGTCGCACCACCACCTGGTCTCCCTCGGCCATGGGACGTTTTTGGATGCTGTGTAACCCCAAGATGGCTGATTGCGGCGGATTGATAATAGGTGTGGACAGTAAAGATCCATAAACCCCGCCATTCGAAATGGTGAAGGTGCCATCCGCCAGATCTTGGGGCATAAGCTGTTTGTTTTTAGCTTTGCCGGCAAGCTGAGCGATATTTTTTTCGATGGTGGCAAAATCCATGGTCTCGGCATGCTTGAGGGTGGGCACCACAAGGCCCCGATCTGTGCCCACAGCCACACCGATGTGGTAATAATTTTTAAATACGATGTCGCGGCCTTGAAGCTCGGCATTGAGGATGGGAAAACGCCGCAAGCTTTTTACCGCCGCTTTTACAAAAAAAGACATAAACCCCAGCCGGCAGCCATAGCGCGCCTCAAACGCCTCTTTGTTTTGCGAGCGCACCGCCATGACAGGGGCCATGTTCACCTCATTAAACGTGGTAAGCAGCGCCGCCGTGTTCTGGGCCGTTTTCAGTTGCTCGGCAATGCGTTGCCTCAGCCGGCTCATGGGCACACGCTCTTCTTCATGAGAGGGAGTGCCTTGAGGAGAGGGCGTATGAGAGGGGATCGGTGTCGTCTCGGAGCTTAAAAGAGCTTCAAGGTGTTCATCTTTCGAGATAAAGGCTGTGCCCGCAGGTGTGGTCCCGTTTCCCTTCTGTTGCGAAGGCTGTTTGTTGTGAGAAGACCCTTGAGGAGGTGGGGCAGAAGCGGATGCGGAAGAAGATGATGACTCAGCATTTGATGGGGTGGGGGTTTTGGGCGCGGCGGCTGCGGCCTTGTTTTGATCAGGGGGCGAAGATGGCCCTGTGCCCTCCGCTGAAGCTGAATCTGAGGCACAAAGGGTGGTTAATACGTCCCCCACGCGCACCTGCGCGCCCTCATCTGCCCGTAAAGGGCCCAGGATGCCCGTAAAAGGCGCCGTGATCTCCAAGGTGATTTTGTCTGTTTCAATTTCTGCCAGCAAAGCATCGACCGTCACAACATCACCTTCGTGATAAAGCCAACGAGCCAGGGTGGCTTCGGAGATAGATTCACCTAAGGAAGGCACGCAAATATCTTGGGATGGGGTAGTCACGAAGCGGTCTCCTCAAAAGCCTGGGCTATCATAGCGTCTTGTTCGCGGGCATGACAAGCCCCAAAACCTGTGGCGGTGATGTCAGAAGGGGGGCGCCCTACATAGGTTGGGCCGGGCAGGTTCATCTCTTGACACAGCTTTTGCAGCCGCGGGGCCACATAGGCCCACGCGCCCATGTTTTCTGGCTCTTCTTGCACCCAGCGCACAGACAAAGCCCGGCCAGCAAAAGGGCTGAGCGCCTCAGCGCATGCTTTATGAGGGAAGGGGGCCAGCTGTTCCAAACGCACAAAGATGACGTTTCCTGACGCATGGGGCGAGGCCAGCAGATCATAATAGACTTTGCCGCTGCATATCAGGATATGCTGAGGTGGCGCATCGTTGGGCAGGGCATGCACAGGGGCGCCCTTTGATGTGGTGAGCACGGGCTGAAAGTTACCATCGACCATATCACGCAAGGAAGAGGTGGCGCGTGGGTCTCTCAGCCATGATTTGGGCGTCATCACCACCAACGGTTTGGTCGGGCGGGTGTGGGCCTGGCGCCGTAACAGGTGAAAAAATTGAGCCGGCGTGGTGACATGGGCCACCACCAGATTATCTCGCGCTGCCAACTGAAGAAACCGCTCAAGGCGCGCAGAAGAGTGCTCGGCCCCCTGACCTTCATAGCCATGAGGCAACAAAAGTGTGATGGACGAGGATCGCCCCCATTTTTGCGCCGACACGGCCAGATATTGATCAATAAACACCTGCGCGCCATTGGCAAAGTCGCCAAACTGGGCTTCCCACAGCACAAAAGCATCATCGCGGGCCCAGCTATAGCCAATCTCAAACCCCAGCGCCGCGGCTTCAGAAAGGGGCGAGTTCACAAGGGTTAAGAGGGCCTGTGTGTCTGCCATGTGGTTGAGGGGAAGGTAACGCGCCTCTGTTTTTTGATCTATAAAAGCGCCGTGGCGTTGAGTGAAGGTGCCGCGCACACTGTCTTGGCCCACCAAACGCACCGCCATGCCGTCTCTAAGCACGCTGCCCAGCGCCAAGCTTTCAGCCAAAGACCAATCGATGCCTTCGTGCGTCTCAAGCATTTCACGTCGCTTGGCAATAAAACGGTTGATTTTGGGGTGCAAGTTCATGTGTGCGGGTTCGTGCGTGAGGGCGTTGCCCACAGCCTTAAGGGTGGTCCCATCACAGGCCGGCACAGACCGCTCAGCGCATGTTGGCTGCCTATCTTGGGGCGGTGTTGCCTCTGGCTTTTGCAGTGCTTCGCGATAAAAAGCTTCAAGGTTTTTTGCGCCTTCAGTGCATGCTTCCTTAGAAAGCACATGCTGCGCCACCAGGGTTTGGCCATAAAACTTGCTGACGGGCAAGGCGGCATCCACGGCTTGATAGAGTAACGGGTTGGTGAAGCGAGGTTCATCGAGCTCGTTGTGGCCGTGGCGGCGAAAGCACACGATGTTCACCACGCAGTCTTTATGAAAGGTTTGCCGAAACGCAAAGGCAATGTCACAGGCGCGCTGCACAGCTTCGGGGTCTTGCCCATTGACATGAAGGATAGGGGCGCCCACCATGTGCGCCACGTCAGTAGCCTCGCGCGGAAAGCTTTCGGCAGGGTGTGTGGTAAAGCCCACCTGATTGTTAAGCACAATATGAATCAACCCACCGCCGTGATAGTTTTCAAGACCTTGCAGCATCAACGATTCCATCACCACGCCCTGACCTGCAAAGGCCGCTTCCCCATGGATTAAGACCCCTAAAGGTCCAGGCGTGCCTGACTTTTGTTGTTGATCCTTAAGAGCGCGCACATAGCCCATCATCACAGGTGTGGCGGCTTGCAGGTGAGAAGGGTTGGGCAGCAGGGTCAAGAGAAGCTGGGTGTCAGCATCGCGGGTTTCCCACCCTAGGTGATAAGGTACATCATCTGTGCCCCACGCAGGATGCATTTCTGCCTTATACAGCAAAGACAAGGGCTTTTTCAAAAGATGGGTCAAGAGGTTCAGCCGCCCACGGTGATAGGCGCTGAAAACCACGTGGCTTAGACCGTCCTGCGCCGCCCGCTGACACAGATGATGAAGGCCGGGCATCAAGGCATCTGCGCCCTCCAAGCTAAACCGTTTGGCGCCGGGAAAAAGCTTACCTAAGGTTGTTTCAAAGGTGTGGGCCTGTAGCAGCTGGTGCCACAGCTCTTTTTTTTGGTGATCCGTCAAAGGGGTGGGGGGGGCTTCAAACTGCGCATACAAAAAGGTGCACTCCTGCACGGGGGTCAAGGTGCCGGTTTCGAGAGTCAGCGAGCCTAAATAAGCCGTCGCCAAAGCTTTGACAGCCGCAAAGGAAGGATCACTTTTTTTATGGGTGGCATAAAAGCGGAATAAGGGCGGGGGCAAATCTGGGGCAGGCGCCACGGGGTTGGTGTGAGCAAAACGATAACCCTCTTGGCGCAAGAAATCTCGCAACTCAGCAAGAAGGTCAGCCTTCTGATCACGGCTTTGAGCGTTGGCTTCGTTTGATGCGGGTGTAGGCGCAGAGGGGGCGCGTGACGAGGGTTTAGATAGCGCCGGTTGCGTGGGGCATTTTTCGGGCGCGTCTTCGTCAAGGGGTGAGTCATCAAGGGAAGGAGTTGGTGCCCACGAAGGCAGCGCAGGGCGCTTGATGCGTAAAGCTTTTTCAAGGTGGCCATCCTCAAGTATTTTTTCTTCAGACAGGCTGCCTTCAGGGGTCTGGTTTTGAGATGTTTGGTTCTCAGGTGTCCATGCTTGAAAAAAGGTGTGCCAGGCAGGGGGCAGCTGCTTAGGGTCGGCGAGAAAAAGGTCGTAAAGGGTCTCAAGAAACGCCGCGTTGCCAGCAAAGAAAGGCGATGTTGGATGTTTCATAACGGCCCTTGCTAGCGATGGAGCACCTCGTGCGTGGTGACCCCAATGTGTGTGGGCGAATCGACAACGTGCACGCCTGCGCTGCTGAGCACCTCTTTTTTGACTTTAGCCGTGCCTGCGCCTTGGGTGGTCACCGCGCCCGCATGGCCCATGCGCCGTCCTTCAGGGGCAGTTTGCCCGGCAATAAAACTGATGATCGGTTTGGGTAAAGCCCCGCGGCTTTTCAAAAACGCAGCGGCTTCTTCTTCAGCGTTGCCGCCAATCTCGCCAATCATCACAATGGCGTGGGTGTCATTGTCATGGAGAAAAAGGTCTATGATATCCACAAACCCCAATCCCCCTATGGGGTCGCCGCCAATGCCCACGCAGGTGGATTGGCCCAGCCCTTGTTTGGTGAGTTGATCCACCGCCTCATAGGTGAGGGTGCCCGAGCGTGACACAATGCCCACGGCCCCAGGTTTATGAATATCGCCGGGCATAATGCCGATTTTGGATTTTCCTGGTGAAATCACCCCGGGGCAATTGGGGCCGATCAGTTTTGTCTGTGTGGTGGCTAACGCTTGTTTGACGCGCACCATGTCCAGCACGGGGATGCCTTCCGTAATGCATATGACCAAACCAACACCGGCCTCAGCGGCCTCTAGGATCGCATCAGCAGCAAACGGGGGAGGCACATAAATCACACTGGCATCGGCGCCTGTTTCTTTGACGGCGGCCTCCATGGTGTTAAACACAGGCAGCCCTAGGTGCATTGTGCCACCTTTGCCTGGCGTCACGCCGCCCACCATGCGTGTGCCATAGGCCAGTGCTTGCTCTGTATGAAACGTGCCGTGCTTGCCGGTAATGCCTTGGCATAATACGCGTGTGTGTTGGTCAATCAGAATGCTCATGCCGCCTCCTGCGCCAATGCCACGGCGCGCCGGGCAGCCTCTTCAAGGGAGGGGGCTGATTCAATGGTAAGGCCAGAGGTGGCCAGCAATGCTTCGGCCTCGCACACATGGGTGCCTGCCAAGCGCACCACGATGGGTTTTTGGATATGAAGGGTTTGGATGGCTTCCGTTAAGCCTTGCGCAATAAGGTCACAATGCATGATGCCGCCAAAAATGTTGACCAACACCGTTTTGACGTTTGGGTCACTTAAAATAATGCGTAGCGCCGTTTTAATTTGCTCAAGGGACGCGCTGCCACCCACATCCAGAAAGTTGGCCGGCGCGCCGCCCATAAGTGCAAGGGTGTCCATGGTGGCCATGGCGAGGCCCGCGCCGTTAACCATGCACCCAATATGCCCGTCTAACTGCACATAGCTGAATCCGGCCTGGTCTGCTTCCACCTCTTGGGGCGCGCTTTCTCGGGGGTCCTTAAGGGCGGCGATGTCTGGGTGACGATAGAGCGCGTTGTCATCAAAGGTGATTTTGGCGTCCACAAGAAGCAAGTGGCCCTCTTGGGTCAGGACCAACGGGTTGATTTCAAGAAGCGACATATCCTTATCCACAAATCCTTGGTATAAGGTGGTTAACAGGTGACGCAAGGGGGAGCGCAGGGCTGCGGGCCACGTCAGAAAATCGGCCACCCGCAAAATGTGAAAGGGCTTGAGCCCATAATAGGGGTCAATGTTGAGGGTCACGATCTTGTGGGGCTCTGTGGCGGCGATCTCTTCGATATCTGCCCCGCCGGCAGACGAGGCCATGAGTGACACGCACCCATGATCGCGGTTGAGAAAAAAGCTGAGGTAATATTCTTGGTCAAAATCGGCCGCTTCCACAATATAGACATCATGCACCTTTTTGCCTTCAGGACCTGTTTGCGGGGTGACAAGATGTGCGCCTAAAAGTTCTGCCGCGATGGCTTCAGCCTCTTGCGGTGTTTTGGCAAAGCGAATGCCGCCCCCTTTGCCGCGCCCGCCGGCATGAATTTGCGCTTTCACTACAAAAGGGGCGCGCAGACTGGCGCACAGGTCGGCCACCTCCGCGGTGTGGGCGACAAGCCCCCCTTTTTGCACCGGAAGGCCCATGCCTGCTAAAAGAGCTTTAGCCTGATGTTCATGAATATCCATGGCGCGTGCCTCTGTTTTACTTTGTCTTGGGCGCGTGTTCCTTCGCGAGCGTGTGCAGGATGCCCTCGCGCACACCACGGTCAGCGGCAATAATAAAATCGACATTGAGGATGTCATAAATGGCCTCAAACAAGGCAATGCCGCCCATAATAGATTCAGCGCGTTGTTGGCCAATGCATGGGTGGTTGAGGCGATCTGAATAATGGGTAGTATTGAGATAGCGAATCACATTTTTGAGATTTTCGCGGGACAATACCGCTTCATGCACGCGGGTTTTGTCATAGCTCTCCAAACCTAAAATAATGGCTGCCAGGGTGGTGATGGTGCCGCTGGCCCCAATCATTTGCGCTTTGCCTTCGCGAATTACGCCATAAATATCGTGGCGAAGGGCAAACTCGTTCACTTCATGGGAAAAAAACTGTGTGATGTCCACCCGTTTTTCGGGATCTTTAAGCTGATCTTTGAGGGTGGCAAACCCATGGGGGAACGAAATGCTGTCAATCACCTTGAAATTTTGGTTAGGCAAGATTTTTGTCCACACAAGCTCTGTGCTTCCGCCGCCAATGTCAAAAACAATGGCATGAGAGAATTGGTCATCAAAAAGCTCAGCACATCCAGCAACGGCAAGCTCAGACTCTTCTTGTGGGGTGATCACTTCAATGCGAATGCCTGTTTTTTTGAAGGCCTCTTGCACAAATTCATCGGTGTTTTCTGCCCTGCGGCAGGCCGCTGTGGCCACGCAACGCATATAAGGCACATGATAAAACTGGAGTCTTTTGCGACACTCTTCCAAGGCGAGATAGGCACGATCCATGGCCTGCAGAGACAATTTGCGCGACTGCTCCAAATTTTCACCAAAACGTACAACGCGCGATAAAGAATCAATGTGCGTAAATTGCCTTGTGCCCTCAGACTCCACAAGGCGGGCAATGAGAAGGCGACAGGTGTTGGTGCCTAAATCGACGGATCCATAGAGATTGGCCCCAGGCTGGGCCCCAGAATGCTCGGCTTCAGAATTTGTCATGAAGCGATTCTAGCATAGTTTCTGGGAAAAGCTATTTTTTACTCTTTTTTTTTCGCACCTGCTTTTAACGGTTTATGGAGGTTCATCTCCTACCCTGGTGTTCAAACAGCATAGGGGGCATTGAGGGGGAATTCACATCGTGCGCAGCGTGATTGTAACAGGATCGACAAGTGGAATTGGATTAGGCATTGCCAAGGTTTTTGCCAAAAATGGTGATCAGGTGGTGCTCAATGGCATTGAGTCTGAAAGCGACGTGCAACCCTTGATGGAGGAGCTATCCACACTTTCAGGCCAAAAGGTTGTGTATTCGGGCGCAGATCTCAGCCGCGTTCAAGGATGTCATGATCTTGTGGATACATGCCTTGGTGCGTTTGGCGCTGTGGACGTGGTGGTAAACAACGCGGGCATTCAGCACAAAGCGCTTGTGGAAAATTTTCCTGAAGATCGGTGGAGAAAGGTGATTCAGCTTAACCTTGAGGCTGCCTTTTTTATTGCGCAAAAGGCTTTGCCTTATATGTATGAGAAAAAATGGGGTCGCTTGATTCATATTTCCTCTGCGCACGGGTTGGTGGCGTCGGTGGAAAAGGCGGCCTATGTGGCGGCCAAGCATGGGTTGCTGGGGTTGTCTAAGGTGATGGCGCTTGAGGCGGCCGGTCGCGGCGTGACCAGTAACTGTATTTGTCCGGGTTGGGTGTTGACACCTTTGGTGCAAAAGCAAATTGAAGGCATTGCCGAAAGGGAAGGGTGCGATCTGAATGAAGCCAAGCATAAGCTGCTGGTGGAAAAGCAACCGTCTAAAGAATTTGCCACGCCTGAAGAAATCGGGGCGGCGACGTTCTTTTTGGCTTCACAAGAGGCGGCACAGATCACGGGCGCACATTTGGCTGTGGATGGCGGGTGGACGGCGCAATAGGCCTTCGCACCGTTTCTTGCTAGGCCGCTTTTTCTAGCGCTCTTTGTTAGAGGCTGAATTCAGCGCCCAGATAAATTTCTTGCACCATGGGGTCATTCACAATATCTTGCGGTGTGCCTTCTTTAAGAATGGTGCCTCCGTTGATGATATAGGCCCTATCCACCACCGCCAGCGTTTCGCGGACGTTGTGATCGGTGATCAAAATCCCTAAGTCTTTTTTCTTCAGCTTTTTGATCAGGGTGCGTATGTCGCGCATCATTTTGGGATCAATGCCCGCCAGCGGCTCATCAAAAAGCAAAAAGCGGGGCGAGCCCACCAAGGACCTGGCAATTTCAACGCGGCGGCGCTCACCGCCTGACAGAACTTTAGCTTGTTTAAAGCGAATGTCATTGAGGCGAAATTCATCAAGCAGCTGTTGCAGCACCTCCTCACGTTTGGCTTTATCGCGATGGAAAATCTCAATAATGGCCATGATGTTGTCTTCAACGCTGAGGCCTCTGAAAATGGAGGTGTCTTGGGGGAGATAGCGTATGCCGGCCCGGGCGCGCATATACATGGGCAACCCTGAAAGGTCGAGGTGCCCGAGTGAGATGGTGCCTGTGTCATTGGCGATCAGACCCGTCACCATGCCAAAGGATGTGGTTTTGCCAGCGCCGTTGGGCCCTAACAACCCCACCACTTCACCAGTGCGTACATGAAAGCTGACGTTGTGTACCACCGGCGTACCGTGATAGGTTTTTTTGAGATTTTTAGCCGAAAGAACAAGGGGAAGAGAGGCAATCATAATAAGGTCAAGAAAAGAAAACTCATAATGCTGGTTTTACGTTTGGGCGTCCTTCTGTGAGGGCTGGCGAAAAAGGCCTTTGGTGCGGCCACCATGCCTATTGTGAAAAAAAGCTTCGGTTGTGTCTAGTCTATAGATAGCTTTATCCATCAGGGCAATCCCTTCAGCATCGGCCATCTTGACGTTACCATAAAGCGTGAGCTTCTTTTGGTTGGGGTCATATACAGCCCTCTGGGCGGCGATGGTGACGTGGGTGTTGACAAAAAGTACATCGCCTTCGCTTGTGGCGTGGATCACAGCGTCCCCTTTGGGGGGTTGTTTCACCTCAAAGGTGAGGGTTTGTGCTGTAAGCGTGGCTTTGTGAGCAGGAAAGATCATATGCGGGCGCTGTATGTGCCCCTGACGCTTGAGGTGATGAAAGGTGCACGGAAAAGGGGAGAGGATATAAAAGTCTTTCAGCACAATCCGCGGGTTTCCATAAAGGGTGGTGGTGTGGCTGCTGTGTTCATAGCGCGCTTTTTGTCCCAAGGCTTGCACATGGGGCATATCAATACGCACCATGCCGCGAGCTTGAAGGGTTTGGATGGCGTGGGGCTCTTTTGTAAAGGTCATATCCATGCGATCGGCGCGGATGCGTAAATCCTTTTTGCTGAGATCAACGTGGCCCAGCGCGGTGCACGTGCCCTTCGTTTGATGACAGCTCATTTTGGTGTCAGCGCGGATCACCAATTTATCATCACAAAGCGCCTGCGTGAGGCTTAAAAGCCACAGGGCGATCACAAGGCGCATCATGGAGCTACATTCAGAACAAGTTGAGATTGTCCCTTCAAGCACAGATATTCCCCGGCGTTATCAAGGGAAAACCCGTCGGCCTCAAAGGTGCCCAAAGGCCCCTTTCCATGAATGGGATGGTTTCCGTCGACGTGCTTTGTTTCAGGGTTTAGGCGTACATCGCGTGACACAATGTGGGTGCCATCTTCTGTATCCAGGGTGACGTTGCCTGTCAGGTTAACCACGTTTTTTTCCACATAATGCCCCTCTTGACCCGTAATTTTGATTGTTTTTTGAGGGCTGACCAATACATAAGACATGTCGCGGGCCTCTGTTTTAAAAGAGGTTTTGCTTTTGTTGGGCGGGGCAGTCACAGGTTTCGTTAAGCTTGGCATTAAAAAATAAAGGCAGGTGAGGACCCAAAGCCCCACAAGGGCCCACCGGGTCATGCGGATGATGCGTTCATAGTGCTTGAAAAAAAGGGAGATATCGCTCATAAAGACCGCACTCCTTGAAGCTGTGCTTGATAGGACAAACAATCGTGCCACGTGGCCAGCCCTAAGATTTTTTGATGAGGGTCTGTCACGCACAAGGCGTGTATTTTTTTAGACGACATCAGCGCCATGGCTTCATCCAGAAAACAAGTTGGCGCGGTCGTGATGGGCCCGCGGGTCATGATCTCCTCCGCCCTTTGGGTCAGTAAGGCGGGGCTCATGGCGCGTCTTAAGTCACCATCGCTGATAATGCCAAGAAGGGTGTGGTCTGGCGTCGCAATCACCACGCATCCTGATTGTTTTTCGGTCATCACCAACAAAACCTCTGACATGAGGGTGTGGGGCGAGACAAGCGGCAAAACAGAGCCCGTTCGCATGATGGTTTCTAAGGTTGTCAACTTAAACCCAAGGCTGCCGCCGGGGTGAAATTGTTTATACGTTTCCGCAGAAAGGTTTTTTTGGTGGGCCAGCGACGACATCAATATATCGCCCAAGGTGAGCATGAGAAACGTCGATGTGGTGGGCGCTAAGCCCAGCGGGCAGATCTCTTGCGCAGACGGAAGGGTCAGCACCACGTCTGCAGCACGACCAAGCGAGCTTTGGGGCATCGCCGTCATGGCGATGATAAAAGATCCAACATGCTTGGCATGCCTGAGCACGGGTGCCAGCTCTTGCGTTTCGCCTGAATTAGAAAGGATAAAGAGCGTGTCTTGTGGGCCGATGATGCCCAAATCGCCGTGGGCGGCCTCGGTGGGGTGAATAAACACCGCCGGCGTGCCTGTGGAGGTGAAGGAGGCTGCTAATTTTCTGGCAATGTGGCCGCTTTTGCCCACCCCTGCTAAGATGAGTGTTCCCTTAAGAGCAGCTAGATGGCCCCGCGCGTGCGCAAAGGCCTTGTCAAACGAAGCTTCCAGCTCTTCAAGCGCGCGTTGATAAACAACCAACATGGCCTTTTCAGGAAGAGGGGGCCTCTCAACGGTTTGTGTTTTCTGAAGAACAGGCATCGCTGTCTCCCCAAGAATGTTAGCCCTAGTTTACCGCACAATGCCTCACAGATCAACAATAGCGGTCCTTCGTCTCCTTGGTTCTTTGCGCACGTTTCCCCCCCTTGTTCTTTGGAAAAGATGTGTGTTAGCTTGGCTTTGAAGGTGTTAGGCGTCAAAGAGCATGGATCCGCAGGCAGAGCATAGAATGAAAACAGGATTTGACTGGGCCAAAGAACGTGCTGTGAAAGATGCGGCCCTTATGCGTGTGCAGGGCCAGCTGTTTGATTTGTCCTCTTCGTGGCCATCAGACACAGAGGTTGAGGTTTTGCCACGCACGCATCCTGATGTGTTGCCCACGCTCCGTCATGATATGGCCCATGTGTTGGCGCAAGCGGTGAAAGAGCTGTATGACGATGTGCAGGTGACCATTGGCCCTGATATTGAGCATGGGTTTTATTATGACTTTTATCGCGAAACCTCCTTTCGGGATGAAGATTTGCCCGTCATCGAGGCGCGCATGCGGGAGATTGTGAAACGAGATGAGCGTTTTGTGCGCCAGGAGTGGTCGCGCCCTGAGGCCATTGCTTATTTCAAGAACCAAGGGGAGCACTTTAAGGTAGAGCTTATCGAGGGACTACCGGCGGACGAGGTGCTTTCGGTCTATCGCCAGGGCACGTTTCTTGATTTGTGCCGCGGACCTCATTTGCCCTCAACGCGTTATGTGGGGCGAGGGTTTAAACTTACGCGTTTGGCGGGGGCCTATTGGCGTGGGGATGCACAAGGGGTCAAGCTGCAAAGAATCTATGGGCTAGGGTTTGCCACAGAACAAGACTTGGCCGACCACCTCACGTTTTTGGACGAAGCGGAAAAGCGGGATCATCGCCGCTTGGGGCGTGAGATGGATCTTTTTCATTTTCAAGAAGAGGCGGCGGGGAGTGTGTTTTGGCATCCTAAGGGCTGGCGCATTTATACCTGTTTGCAGCACTATATCCGCCATCGTCTGGAATCGGCTGGTTATCAAGAGATCAACACGCCTCAGGTATTGTCCCGCACATTTTGGGAAAAGTCGGGTCATTGGGATAAGTTCAGGCACGCCATGATCACCTGTGATTTGCCTGAGGCCCAAGAGCACAAAGAGCCTTTGGCGCTTAAACCTATGAGCTGCCCAGGGCATGTGGAGGTATTTAAGCAGGGCATCAAAAGTTATCGCGACTTGCCCTTGCGTTTTTCTGAATTTGGCGCCTGTGTGCGTTATGAGCCTTCGGGCGCTCTGTTTGGTCTGATGCGTGTGCGCGCGTTTACCCAAGATGATGCCCACATTTTTTGCACGCCTGCCCAGGCGTTGGAGGAAACCAAGGCGTTTTGTGATCTGTTGGCGTCGGTGTACAAAGATTTGGGATTTGAGGACGTGGGCGTGATGTTTTCAGATCGTCCCGACATGCGCGCTGGTGATGATCAGACATGGGACAGAGCGGAAGAGGCGCTTAAAGCCGGCGCTGAAGCAGCAGGGCTTTCATGGACGCTCAATCCGGGGGAAGGTGCGTTTTATGGCCCCAAGCTTGAGTTTGTGTTGAAAGACAGCCTGGGCCGTCATTGGCAGTGCGGCACCCTTCAGGTGGATTTGGTGTTGCCTGAGCGTTTGGGTGCGCGTTATGTCGATGCGTCGGGCGCGAAACAAACACCGTGGATGTTGCATCGAGCTATTTTAGGATCGTTTGAGCGTTTTACGGGGATTTTGATCGAGCACTATCATGGTCGTTTGCCCTTGTGGTTGGCGCCTGTGCAGGTGGTGGTGCTGCCGATTACCAATGCTCTTGATTCTTATGCCCAAGATGTGTTACAAGCTTTCGAGTCCGGGGGGCTGCGTGCCCATATGGATGGAAGGTCTGTGAAAATTGGCGCAAAGATTCGTGAAGCCGTGATGAGCAAGGTGCCCCATATTGCAGTGGTTGGGGAGCAGGAAGCGTCAAGCCGATCCATCTCTTTGCGTGCACCTGACGGTACACAAACGGTTCTGTCGTTGCAGGCAGGGGTGGACAAACTTGTTTCTTGTGCCAAGATGCCTTCACATGGTTGAGTTGAGATAAGGAGTGAGCTTCTGGACCAGAAAAAAATGAATGCAGGTCCGCGCATCAATGATCACATTCGTGCCGCAAAGGTGCGTCTGATTGATAGCGAGGGAGAGTTTTTAGGCATTGTGTCTCTTGAAGAGGCGCGAGAAGAGGCGGCGCGTCGAGGCCTTGATCTGGTTGAGGTTGCGGCCGATGCACGCCCACCTGTGTGCAAAATTCTTGATTACGGCAAGCTTCGTTTTGAAGAGCGCAAAAAGAAAGCGCTTATGAAAAAGAAGCAAAAATCGCTCGACACCAAAGAGCTGCAATTTCGTTTAAAAATCGGTGACCATGATTATCAGGTTAAGCTGCGTCAAGCGGAAAACTTTTTAAAGCAAGGCCACCGTTTGCGTGTGGTGGTGCGTTTTAAAGGGCGTGAAATTGGCCATCAAAATATGGGCGTCGATCTTGTCAACAAAATTCTGGCCGATCTATCGGCGTTGGGCAAACCTGAGGCTGTGACGAAAAGTGAGGGGCGCCGTATGTTGGTGGTGGTGGTGCCGTTGGCCAAAAAAGCTAGCCAGCAGGAGAAAATATCACCTGAAAAGCCTGTGCCTCCACATGCCGCGCCTGGGGGCTGATCGGAGGCTTCTCTACCTAAAGCGTCCATACCTGCTGACGCGCCTGAAGCAAAGCCATAACCCATCTTGGCATAACCTTGTCTTGGGCGGGCTTGTCTCAGGTGCGTGTCTTCTTTGTGCTGGATGTTTTGGTCCTGTCGGTGCGTCTTTTTCCTTTGCCAGGCTTTTGTGTGCATTACGTGTGGTTTTCTTGAGGCGCCGCTTCTATTCCATGCCTTCGCACCATGGGCCTGTGACGGTCATCATGCCTTACACGTTAAAGCGCTTTTCCTGCTTGTATCAGGTCATCCTGGCGGTGACGATATAGAGACGACATGATTGTTTAACGTGTATGAAAAAGGTCAAAGAGTCATCAGCTGCGACTGTGCAAGGTCCTCATACTTCATGCGTCCCTTAGATAAGGAGAAAAATTGTACTCACGATGCACCCAACCGCTTTGCCAAAAAACATGGCCACAGGATACCAGGGCTTTGCCTTGAGTATCTTAATTTTTTCTGAGAGGATGCCCATTTTTTTCTGGCCATAGGCTTTGGTGCGTTCCCACAGGGTGTCATCTTCAGATGTTTTGTGAGCGCTTTGTGTATCTTCATCCTTGAAGGTTGTCTCTTTGTATTGATTGGCTTCTTTTTCATCATGGACACAAGCAATCACACGGTTGAGGGCCTGACACAATAAATCTTTCAGCTCTTTAGCCTCGACAGGCGTTTGAAGTGCATGCGCTGTGCCTGGATGCAGGGAGGCGTTTGCGCCTTTAGCCCTATCCGTTTTTGGCTGCATACTCTGGATGATGGCTGCTAAGTCTTTGGTCTGTGACGCCAAGTCTGCCATCTGTTGATGTAACTGTTGAACGTCTTCTCTAAGCGTTTCTTGAGCTGTTTTGTGGGGTATTTCTTGATAAAAATCCTCTTGGCAAAGCATTTTGGGGTGAAGAAATTCTTCATGGGGAAGCGTCACAGATGGGCAGTGAGCTATCTTTTCATGAAGGGTGTCTGTAGCTTGTTCCTCATGCCGGTGATGAGATTCAGCTCCAAAGATGGCTGTACTTGTTTCCCGAAACATTTTGTGTTCATAAGCAGAGGTACATGTTGAGGTCTGAGCATGATCCGCAGTCGGCTCAAAAGAAGTGTCAGCCAGCGCGGTGAACGCGCCCATCAAAGCAAGGGGAAGGAGGTATCGATACGTCATAAGTACAATAAAAAACCAACAAATTGACAATAATATTATATAAAATACATAAAAAAATACACCTTGGGAACATTTTTTATCTTTTTTGTGAAATGTTCCCGCGGCGTGGTGTGAGGCTAAGGCATTTTTTACCTTAATGTTATGGGGGTGCCGTTAAGGTGCTGGTTGTATGGCTGGCTAATGCTGATTGCCCTCTGCTCATCTACGTGAGAAAAGGCGAGCAATCCGTCCTTTGCGCGGCTTTGATTTGGGAGCTTTTCCACTTGTAAGCAATCTGCTCATCTGCCCTGCTTCTATTTGTTGACGCATGTTTTGCTCTAATATTCCCCTTGTTTTTTTGCTTTCTTGTGTCAACCGTTCAATCGTTTCGTCGAGTGCGCTACTTTTCTCGTTCTCTTTTCTCAGACGTTTATCCGATTTTGTTAATTTTTTTGCTTTTTGCTTTTTCGCCTCGAGTTTGTCTTTCTCTTTTTGAGCAGCGCTAAGCTCCTTACGCTTTTGTCTTAACGTATGTTTAAGTATTCCTTCTTTCTCTATCAATTCTTTGACTTCTTGTGGCTTGTTTTTCTCTTCTTCTTTGGAGGAAAGGGCCTGAAGGGCCGCCGCGATGGAGGTATCTTTGCTATCTGCTCTGCCAGTAGGGGAAAGCACAACGTCAGGGAGCGTGTTTATCTCGTTTACATTTGCTTCTAGTGCTAAAAGTTTGCTTTGCATTTGTTGCGGAGAAAGCGTTTTTTTCTGATTTTTCAGCTCGTCAAAGGTTACCCATCTTTGAATAAGATGGGTTTGTGCCTGCTGTAATATTGTATGTACATAATTTTCGCTTGTAAGATCATGATGGTCAGCGTTCTTTGAAGCATGAAAAGGCTGTATAGGTGTGGAGGCAGCGGAATTTTTTTGTTGACGTTTTCTTTTTGCCTGTGCAGCTTCTCCTGCTTGCTTAATGAGGGGATCAACAGCCGTTTCCGTTGGTGGCTTTGGCACGTCATAATCAGCGTTCTCTGAGGTTGGTGTGTTTACGCGCCTTGGGGAAAGAGCTGGCACGTCATAATCAGGGTTCTCTGAGGTTGGTGTGCTTGCGCGTTTTGGAGAAGGAGACACGCTAAGGGAGGTCGGTCGTTGATTGAGGGCTTGCCTGGCTTCATTAACCTGTTGTGTCTGTGAGGGGGTGATGCTATGAGGTGTTGTTTTTTGACTACCTCTTATGCTTTCTCTTGCATTTGCTACACACTTTTTAATGCGCTCCTTGTCTTTTGCAGAAAAACCAGGTGCCTGAGATTGTTGCTCTTGTTGTTTCGGCTTGTAGCCCAGCAATGGCATGATTTCACGAAAAAGCGCAGCGATTTGCTGGGCGTCTTCATCTTGAGGGTGTTTTTTAAAGTTTTGTACGAAATTTTTTATTTTTGATTGCAAGGTCCCTATATATTTTTGTTTTTCTTCGTGAGTCAGTACATGCTCTTGCTGTTCAAGTATGGTTTTGATTCTTTCAAGTGTAGGTTTTTGTTCAACTAAAAAACGTTTAATGCTATAGCTTGAGGGCTCCTCTGAGAGGGCGCTGTGTTTATGGGGTGACGCTTTGCTCACAACATCTGAAGGCGTGTCGCTGTCATTATAGCTTTGCGGGCCGGCAAAGCCGTGATGGAAAGAAAAAACAGATAAAGAAAGGGCGGCGAGTAAAGAAATACTTACTTTCATAACAATCAACAAAAGAACCAATACATAAAGTTTAGGTCTATCTTCTGTCAAACAATGTATAAATCAATTTTTGTCTTGTAAATAGATGTTTTTTAACAAAACAAAATATATAAAAACTTTAATCAGGTAGTTTTTATTTTAATAAGATAGTTAAGAGGTCTTAAAAGAAAAAATATGGAGCTTAATAATTGAAATAGATAAAAAGAGGGACGGCGCTTTCTTAAAAGGTCTGATTGCAGAAATGGCGCAGTTCAAAGAAGGTGATAGGGAAGACATATCCGCGGAGCGTTGCTCACAATCCCTCCTTTTCTTAACGTGTCGCATCGTGATTGAGAAAAGTGCTGTCATGAGAGGGGTGGAACCGTGCAAAAAGAGATGCACATAAAGATCGACAAATCAAGCGTGGGGAAAGACCAACCCTTCAGGCGCATTATCTTATCCTGACTTACAGGGGCGTCATATAGAAACTGTATCGTGTGTTTCATCATCACACAGGAATCACCGTTGCATAAGATTGCATAGGTTAAGCAGCACATGCATGGTCTTGGCGCAGCATAACCATTGTGCAGGCGCTCATCCATAAGGCCTGATTGCACAAAGGCGTCATGACGCAAAATAACCGTTGCATAAGGTCGGCGCCACAAGGAGCATCATGGCACAGCGTACTCAACCCTAAGGGGGGGCACCACAGAGGTTAGTATGAAAAGGTACGATCTCTTTTCAAGGTCGTTGTTTTTGTCAGGTCACCGTCTCGGTAACATGGGGGAAAGCCCGAAGCTAAGGTTACCTGCTCTTACGTCGTTTCGGCCGGGTGGCCTTTGCCCCGTGATCTCTTCTACGTTCCCTCACGGTGTGGTGAGGGGGGTAGTCCTTTGTAACAACCCCTTATTTTGGGCTAATTCTTCTTTTCTTTGGTTGTGTCGTCTTCAAGGCTCAGTGGGGCAAAGAAAGGAATGCCTTGTCGTTGCGTCAGGCACAGCACCACCTTTTGTCCCTTTTTCTGAGCGGTGTTAAGCACACGCTTGGCTTCCTCTGTGGAGGTCACCGCTTTTTGGTCAATGGAAAGTAAAAGGTCGCCGGGCTTGAAAAACTCACTCGCCCGTGATTCGGGGTGAACATCCACAATCAGCAGGCCCTTGGTTCCTTGATCAATGTGGTGTTGTTTGCGTGTGATGTCATCAAGAGCCCGCAGCGTGAGGCCATAGACAAAAACGCCTTTGGGCGGTTCAGCCTTCTCTTTCTTAGGGTGGACGGGCTTTGAGATCTCTTCATTTTCTTCAATGTGAATATAAAGGATCTTGTTGTAATAGTTGCCGGATTTAGCATCCTTACGCCACACTTCCACAGGCGTTTTTTTGCCGATGGGCAAACGTCCCACCACCTTTGTGGTTTGCGCGGCATTTTTAATGGGTGTGTTGTCAATTTTTGTGATTAAATCCCAAGGCTTCACGCCGGCTTTCGAAGCTGGGGCCCCCTTGATCACATCCACCACAAGGGCACCTTGCGGTTTTTTGAGTTTCAGGCTGCGCGCGATATCCTGGTTGACATCTTGCACATGCACGCCAATCCAGCCGCGCTTGACATAGCCATTTTTCTTAAGTTGTTCAATCACAAACAGGGCAACATCTGAAGGAATAGCAAAGCCAATGCCAATATTGCCGCCTGTGGGCGAGGCGATCATCATGTTGATCCCAATAACCTCACCCTTCACGTTAAACAAAGGGCCGCCTGAGTTGCCGAGGTTGATAGAAGCATCGGTCTGGAAAAAACCGCCCACATGGGTGGGTTGCATCATAAAACTGCGTCCCGCATGCGAAATCACGCCCACCGTCACCGTGCCGCCAAGACCCAGCGCGTTACCGATGGCAATCGACCAGTCGCCGACACGCACCTTAGAGGCATCCCCAAAGTGTACATAAGGGAAGGGACCTTTTTCCGCCAGTCTCAACAAGGCCAGGTCTGAGCGTGGGTCCATACCCACCACCTTGGCACGAATGTCACGCTGGTCTGCAAGGGTGACAATCACCTCATCGGCCCCGTCCACCACATGGGCATTGGTAACAACATGGCCCTCTGCATCGATGATAAACCCTGAACCTGCGCCCATAGGCACCCGGCGTTTCTTAGGGGCTGCATCAAACTGATCAAGAAAATCCCGAAAGCGGAACAGGTCATTAGACGGCCCGCCCATGCCGCCACCCTTTTTAGGCCCCACCTCCAGGCTATAGGTGGTCATTTTCTTGATCACAGAGACATTCACAACAGCAGGCAACAAAGGTTCCACCACATCGGCAAACCCATTGTTTGTCACCTGTGGGGCTGCTTTTTTGGCAGGCTTGCCCTTCTTTTTGCTAAGAGGGGCATGGGATTGACGCGCAGAAGGCTCAGCCGCGAGGGGAAGCCATCCGTTCGCTAACAATCCAACAACAATCAATGCAAAGCGAATCCAGGTGATCACAAAAAGCCTACCTTTGGGTTTGACGATGGGGGGAAGGTTTGGAAGGAGATATTGGCGAAGACGCTGACGAAGAGATGGATGAAGGCGTGCCATTGAAAAGATGCATGAAAGGCTGATCAGGGTGAAGGACATAAACAGTCTGTTTCCTCAGAGCTTGACGATAAGCTGCTAATGTTTGGTAAAAATATGCAAATTCCGGACTTTGACCATAAGCTTCCCGATAAATGGTCTGCGCTTCCTTTTGGCCAGCAGCACGAATCTTGCCGACCTTCTCAATGGCGTCTGCCATAATGCGTTCACCTTTGAGGCGTGCGTTAGCACGGATGATGTTGCTTTTCTCAGATCCCACCGCCCGAATCTCTAAGGCTTCTTTGCGTCGCTCGCTGATCATGCGCTCAAAAATGGCCAGGCTGTTGGCAGGGGGGAGGTCGGCCCTGAGGATGCGGACATCCACCACCTGAAGCCCCAGCAACCGTGCGGCTTGATTCAGCCGTTCACGGATTTGGTCCATCACACCCACACGGCGTTCAGATAGCAAATCTTCAAGATTTTTTTTGCCCAAGATGCTGCGGGCAAAGCCTGAAATAAGCGACATTAGCCTTGATTTTGCTCCCTGCTCATTGCGCACACTTTGATAAAAAGCGACCGGGTTATGAATGCGATAACGCACAAACATATCCACCACCACGCGTTTTTGATCACCCAGCGTCACCTCTGTGGCCGGAACGGTAAGGCCAAGAATGCGGTTATCATAGGTGATGGTGTCTTGAATGAACGGCGTTTTCCAAAAAAGGCCAGGTGCCTTTATCACACGCACAAGTCGACCCAGCTGCAAGACAAGTGTTTGGTCAGTTTGGTGCACAATGAATGCACTTTGTAGCAGCAAGAAAAGCAAAATGCCGCTAAGAGCAAGGGTGATGTTCCTGATCATGTTAATCCTTCGCTTTTTCTTGCTCGAAAAGGTTCGCACTGGCCAGTGGCAGAATAGGCGCCACGGTTTGCCCTTTAGATGACCCCAACACAACCTTGCGTTGTCGGCTTAATATATCAGCAAAGGCTTCAAGGCGCATTTGGTCTGACACCACCCGTCGGCTTTGCGTCCAGCCAGGTAAAAGTTCGAGGAAAGGAGAGGTTTTTTCACGCGCCCGCGCCACAACATGCAGGGCCTGACCTTCGGCTTTGCGAATCATTTGTGTGCTCTCGGCGCGCTTTTTCGGGATCAACGCGTTTTGGAAGGCTTCGGCTTCATTGATGGCACGCTCTTGGTCGGCCCGCGCGCGCTGTACGTCCCTGTATGCATCAATCACACGTGATGGCGGATCAATACGCCCCATCACCACCTCTTGGATATGAACGCCCATGCCATAACGATCGACGGCAGTTTGAAGGTGTTCTTGGGCGGTTTTGTTAATAAAACTGCGTCCCTCGGCCAACACCCGCGAAATAGGTGTTTGTGCCACAATTTCTCTGACCACGCTTTCAGCCGCCGACTTCACCGTGTCTTCGGGGTTGCGGGTGTTAAAAAGAAAAGCTTTGAGGTCTTTGATGACCCACAAAACGGTGAAATAAACCTCCACCAAGTTTTCATCCCCTGTAAGCATGGCATGCTCATCAACGCCGGCGCTTTTCATATAGGCCCTCACGCCCACAAGAGGGATGCCGCTTTCCACGCGTTTGACCTGTGTGACATTCTCAATCATCACTGTTTCAAAGGGCCACGGTAGATGCCAGTTAAGGCCAGGGTTGCTCATGCGCACCGCTTTACCAAAACGCAAGACCACACCTTGCTGACTGGGTTGGATGCTATAAAAACCGCTGCAGAGATAAAGGATGACGAGAAATGCCACCAAAAGGAGGGGTTTTTGAGGGGTATGTTTTCCGTGACGGAACTTATGAAAGAAGTCACCCTCGAAAAAGGAGAAGGAGGGTTTTTGCGCAGATGTCTCCCGACCTCCCCAAGGTCCATAACGTTGACTCATGTAAAGCTTCTCACGCACAAACAAAGATAAGCAAAATTCTATCCAAATTTGAGTGAACACGCAATCACATTTTTGTCTAAGACTACAAGCATTTGCGCATGCGCCTGATTTTTCTGTGTTGCTCTCTGGATTTGATTGTAGATCCTTTGTACAGAGTGTCCAAAGGTAGGCACGATAAGTTAATGTCCTTTTTGGCTGGTATTTGGACGTTTGGGGTTTTATATGCCAATGATTTATAACTTTTTTTATTTTTTTCTTAAATAAAATGCCTTGATTTTATTTTATGTTTTGGCATCAGGTTTTTTTTTCAGAAAACTTGAGGCGGCCTTCCTTTGTTTTCTAGCTTGATATTTTGGGTTTGTTCAGCTAACAATGGATGGACGTTTATAAGATTCTGATTGCTCTTCATGGCTGTTCCCAAGAAACGGACATCGCTGTCCCGAAAAAAAATGCGTGCCGCTGGCAGCGCCCTGCGTGTGGCGTGTGTGTCCAAATGTGCAAATTGTGGTTCCACAAAACGGGCGCACCACATGTGTGGTTCCTGTGGTCACTACAAGGGGCGTTTGGTGCTGGCACCTTCTCCCGAGGTGGAGCCGGCTCCTTAAGGGGGGTTTTTTGTCGTGACATTACCAATTGCCATTGATGGATTGGGAGGGGATAAGGCGCCATTTTCTGTGGTGGAGGGTATGTCCCTGGCCCTTGTTCGCTTGCCACAACTTTCCTTTTGCCTTTTTGGCGATGAAGCCATGCTCATGCCCTTGTTGAAAAAGGACAAGAAGCTTGCCCGTGTGACATCCATTGTGCATGCACCTGAGCGTGTAGAGGCCACCACCAAACCTGGTGAAGCACTGCGCATCAGAAAATCAAGCATGAGATTGGCTATTGAGTCTGTCAAGAAAGGGCAGTGTGCCGCCGTGGTTTCTGGGGGCAATACGGGAGCTTATTTGGCGCTTGCCAAAATGGTTCTTAAAACCCTTCAGGGGATCTCGCGTCCAGCCATTGTGAGCCAAGTGCCTCATGCGAGAGGGGAAAGCGTCTTTCTTGATCTAGGCGGTAATGTGTCATGCAACGCGCGCAATTTGGTTGAATTTGCGCTTATGGGGTATTGTTTTGCTAAGCACGTTTTGTTTCGGCATCACCCTCGGGTGGGGCTCTTGAACGTGGGGTCTGAGCTGCTCAAGGGGCCAAAAGTGCTGCAAGAAACGTCAGACATCTTGCGTGAGATTTTGCCCCATTTTCATGGGTTTGTGGAAGGTAATGACATCACCAAAGGCACGGTGGATGTTGTGGTCACTGATGGTTTTTCGGGCAACGTGGCTCTTAAAATGGGGGAAGGGGTGCTTGATTTTTTTGTGTCCTCTTTGCGAACCGCGTTTCGCAGCTCTTGGTGTGCGCGGTTGGGTTATTGGATGGCGAAGCCCGCCCTTAAGGGTGTGTTTGCTCAGCTGGATCCAAGGCGTTATAACGGAGCGTTTTGGTTGGGTGTGGATGGCGTTGCTGTCAAAAGTCATGGTGGGACAGATGCCCTGGGTTTTTCTCACGCCATTGAAACAGCTTTTGATATTAGCAAGAGTCGTCTCAATGAAAAGATTAAGGAAGAAATGGCGGCCCTGGAAAGTCACCACGTGTTTCAAAAAATGAGACGTGCTTCTTAACTCCGAAAGGAAGGGTCATGGCCACATACATTGCAGGTGTCGGTGCTTATGTGCCTGAAAAAGTCGTGACCAACCAGGATTTAGAGAAAACCCTAGATACGTCGCATGAATGGATTGTCACGCGAACGGGCGTCGTGCAAAGACACATTGCGGCAGACGGCGAATTGACCTCTCACTTGGCCACCAAGGCCTCAGAAGCGGCCCTGCGTGATGCCAACACATTGCCAGAAGAGATAGACCTTCTCATTTTGGCCACGGCCACGCCTGACCATGTTTTTCCCGCAACGGCGGTGCGTGTACAAAAAGCCTTGGGGGCAACAGGTGCTGCTTTTGACGTGGCGGCGGTGTGTGGCGGCTTTGTGTTCGCATTGGCCACCGCTGACGCTTACATCAAATCAGGAGCTGCCCACTGTGTGCTGGTGATTGGCGCTGAAACCATGAGTCGGATTGTGGATTGGTCAGATCGCTCCACGGCCGTGCTTTTTGGTGATGGTGCGGGCGCTTTTGTTCTGAAAGCATCTGAAACCAAGCAAGGCATTTTGGGGTGTGCGCTCAAAACCGATGGTCAGGGCTATGATGACTTGTATGTCGATGGCGGGGTCAGCGTTGGCCGCTTTGGTTTTATTAAGATGAACGGACAAGAGGTGTTCAAGCGCGCCATTCGCGACCTGTCTTCCATCAGTCAAACCTTGTTGAAGGCTCATCACACGACAGTTGATGACCTTGACTGGGTGGTGCCTCATCAAGCCAATGTCCGCATTATTGAGGCCGTGCGAAAGCGTTTGGAGGTGCCGCAAGAAAAAATGTATCTCACCGTTAGCCAACATGCCAATACATCTGCGGCTTCTGTGCCGCTGGCTTTTGTAGATGGTGTGAAAAAGGGGCAGATCCAGCGAGGCCAACTGATTTTATCCCAAGTCTTTGCTGCCGGCTTTGCGTGGGGGGCCACACTTTTTCGTTATTAACCTTTTTTCTATGTATCAAGGTGATGGGTACATAAAGACCAGCAGTGTAAAGGTCATCTGGTAATCAAAGATCAGCTCTGGCTCTAGCAAGGTCGTGTTAGGGTCCCTGAATCGCTTTCTTGAGAGACAACACCATGTTTTTTCTATAAAAACCTTGCGAAAAAAGGACATTTTGTTTTTTATTGAGTAGGTTTTTTAAGTATGTATTTTTGTTGTGCTTGTTGTTATTTTTTCTTTTTTTATAGGGGCGGCTTCACTCATGGGTTCTCCACTCATGCTGGAAGATGAATCTGTGGTCACAAGGCGGCCGGGGATCCTTATCACATCTTCTGTGGCAGAAATGCAAGATGCCAGCAAATCCACTGTCCCCAAGGCCGTGACCTTTTCTGAGAAAGATCCTGAGGTGTATGAATATGAGCCTGAAGAGCTTGAATGTCCATTCACACCCGGGCAGGTTGTGGGGGTGAGCGCTATGCCTCTTCCATTGCCCAACACCCAGCACAAGATGTCTTGTTTTGAAAAAACACTCTTAGGTGGGCTTTTTACCCTCACATCTGTGTTGATTGTACTCTGCTTTATTTACGGAAGCGCCACGTAAACAAAGAGATGAAGAAAAGGCTTGTAAGCTTTTGAGAGGGTCGCATGCATCATTCAGCAAAATAGGAGAGGGAGCCAAGACGTTTGAGAAGTATAGCATGAATCACGCGGCAGAATCGCGGATTTGCACGCTGCTTTGGGAGGCATTAAACGAAAAGAGAGATAATATCTTAATAGTGTCTGAAATATTTTTATATTTTGTCAAATAAAAATATAAAAACAATTATATATCGATATCACTCGTGATGCAGAAGATAACCATGTATCAGTAAGGAAACATTCGTTTTCGGGATATAAAATATAAAATATCTTTCTGCTGCTTTGCTGTGCGCGGCACTGAGCATGCCTCACGATGCTGTGGCAACGAGAGATGCGCCTCAAGCATCTTCGCATGATGAGGGTGCTGAGTGGGTTCCTATGCGCCCCATGGGTACGTCATCTCCACAGACAGGCTCTCCAGGCACGCCTCCTGATGACCAAGATGTTACCGCGCTCTTGAGGCCGAATCATGATCTTGAGAAAAACGTTTACGCTGTTAAGTATCGAAAAAGTAATCCATGGCCTTGCATAGGGGTTGCCGCAGGTGCGGTCACATTGGTAACGGCTGGGATTTTGTTATGGAAGCTTGTGCCTTGGCAAGACCTTTTGGGGGGAGACCCACATCCCACACAAGAGCCCATGCATGAATCCTTCCAAGATTACAGGCATTATGATGAGGGCCCGTGCGTGAGTTATAATGGCACCGAAAACGCCAATGATGCGTGCCACCTTATTCCTCAGCTCTGTGACCATGTGTGTGGCACTATCCTTACGCCGACGCAAGGATGGTTATATGAACTGCATCAAAAGTGGTTCGACACAGCTCCCTCGCAGGGCAATATGACAACTTTGCTGGAAGAAGCCTGTGGTGTGCCCGTATGCCCCACCCAAGAAGATTTTCAGCGCAGGGCCCACCTTTTAGTTGATGACACCATTGACTATGCTCCGACCCAAGACCCTGTGGAGATTACTGCCAATGATCAAGGAAATTTGATCATCAACTCTCTGGGAGAGGGGGGGCAAAAAATCTGCCGCTTTTTTGGGGATACGCTGATTTCCAAAGATGAGGGCAATGAGATTGTGAAAGATTTATCGGACACAATGATTATCCATGGATTTAAGGGAGATGTATATCATTCACGTGCAGCCAATAGCTCAGCTGTAGTTGCAAGGCTGTTGGGGAACATCACGCGGTGTGCCTCCTTTTTGAAATCATAACGCTTCACGCCGGTTTTTATCTTTTTGTGCTATGGGCGTCCACGGGCGCCTTTTTTTTGCCTGAAAAGCTTTTATTTTTGACTTTTTTGGTAAAGTTTTTATTAAAAATAAATAAAAAAATATCAAAAAAACAATAAGAATTATAAATAATGTAGATATCCATTTAAATGATATGCGAGAATGCTCTCACATCGTTATCAACAGGGATATACATAATGACCAGAACTCTTTTTGCCGTAATTTGTTTGTCTGCCTCATGGAGCGCGGCGGTCTATGCAGGAAAAAATCGTCCAGTGTATGATGAAAAGCTGTCGGCGCCTGTCAGTAAAAAGGCTCACAAAAAGCCAGGATTCATTCAAGTCACCATAGATCCTGAAAGTACCTCCTCCACATATCTCTCAAGCTTTGTCACCGAAGAAGATCAAGAGGACAAAGAGGGTAAAAAAGGGAAGAAAGATAAACCAAAATCAGATAAGAAAGACGAGCCAGCCTCAGACAAAGAACCAAAAAAGGGTGAAATCCATGCAGTCAAAGTGAAGGATAATTGTGCTTCCCCCTATGCCCGTTATGGGTGGATTGGTTTGGGTGTGACAGGAGGGGCCTCTCTTTTGGCCTTGGGGGCCACATTGGCAGTGAAATATACAGACGTTCTCTCTTTATTGGGTCACCAACCATGCACGCCTTACACCAACGCTACGTATGGCGATGTGAGAGAGCATTACAAAGATGTGATTTCTGAGGCTTGCCACTATGAGTGTGAGGATTTTCAACTAACCCCTTACCGAGTCTCGCAAGATTTTATTCTTGAGATGTTTCGGCGCTGTGCAGAGGGAGGGCAGAACCTGGTTTCTCTGATAAGCGCGTCTTGCGGAACGCCTGTATGCCCCTCAAGAGAGGATTTTGCGCGTCTCAATGTGTCAACGTTGGAGTTTCCACAAACCGTGGTGAATGAGCGTAACGGAACGATTGCGCTTAATGATCTTCAAGATTTTATTGTCCAGTACTGTAAATTTTTTGGCAACAGGATTTTTTCTCGCGCAGAGGCAGCACGTTTTGCTAAAGGAATCATAGGTGTTGATGATCCTGAGGAAGGTATAGTGCTTGGGGAAGACATGACAGAAGAAAGATTGGTGATGGAAAGGTTTATGGATGCCCCCAAGCTCTGCGAGATTGTGGTGCCTCAGGGTGATATCCTGAGATCTGGCGACATTGTTGGCTAACATCAAGTTTGGCTAACGTCAGGCAACAGTCAAGAAGAAAGAACGTGTCCTTTCGCACCCAAAGGGGCACGTTTTTTTAAAGAGACCTCTTGGTTTTTTTGTAAGAGCCATTAAGCTCAGTTTATGACCACATCAAGACAGCATCCTGCCAGAGACGTGCCTCCTTGTGGTTGGACGCTTATCCATAAACCCATAGGGTGCTCATCATCAAAGGCACTGATGCCTGTCAAAAGATGGCTGGGGCTTAAAAAGCGTGTAGGCCATAGCGGCACCCTTGATCCCTTTGCGAGCGGCCTGTTGATTGTGTGTTTTGGTCGGGCGACCCGTCTCTTACCCTTCTTAGATCATGCGAATAAAGAGTATACCTTTTCCATTTCCTGGGGCACAGAAACTGATACAGGCGACCAGGACGGCACAATCATCAAACGTGACAGCGCCACCCCGTCTGAAGAGGCTATCCATGCTTTGCTCCCTTCTTTTCAAGGACCGTTGATGCAAACCCCACCTGCCTTTTCGGCGCTCAAGGTAAAGGGAACGCGCGCCTATCGGTTGGCAAGACAGGGCACCGTGCCTGACCTCAAACCCCGCCCACAATGCATTGAATCTCTTACCTTAATGGGCATCTCAACAAACGAAGCTCATTTTCGTGTGGTTTGCGATACGGGCACCTATATTCGGTCGTTGGCGCATGATATGTGTCGTGCTTTAGGTGTGTTGGGGCACCTCAGTGACCTCTGCCGCACACGCATAGGTCGTTTTTGCCTTTCTGATGCGTTTTCTCTGGATTTGTTTAAAAAAAATAGGCATGATGAGGGAGCTCGTGGTTTGTTTTTTTCGCCTCAGGAGCTACTGGACGACATCCCGGTTGTTGAGGTGAGTGAGCAAGATGCGGTGCGTCTTCGCCAAGGTCAAGGCATTGATGATCAAGGGTTTGTTCACTCTGGTTTGGCTTTCTGTGCCTATGGTGGGCAGTGTGTAGCGTTGGTGGAGGGGGAATCTGGGCAGCTTTTGCCAAAAATCTTATTGGAAGGAAAGATGATTAACGATGTCGATAACAGCCGAACGTAAACAAGAAATTATCAAAGAATTTGGATTGAAAGAGGGGGACACCGGCTCTCCCGAGGTTCAGGTGGCCATCTGGACCGAGCGTATCCGTAACATTACACAGCACTTGGGTGATCATAAAAAAGATTTTCACTCAAGACGTGGCCTGGTGCAAATGGTGAGCGAGCGTCGTAAGCTGCTTGACTATTTGAAAAACAAGAAACACACACGCTATGCGGGTTTAATCCAGCGGTTGGGCCTCAGGCGTTAACATTAATGAAAGAGTTAGTTAAAAAAATGATTGTCAAAGTTGCAAAAAAGAATGTGGGTAAGATCAAAACGCCCTCAACCCTTCTTCAGGGTGTGAAAAAGGAAATAACGTGGGCGGGACGTACGCTCTCGCTGGAAACGGGGCGGGTGGCGCGTCAGGCCGATGGTGCTGTTTTGGCGACCTATGGCGAAACCACCGTGCTGTGCACCGTGGTGGCATCTCGGGATGCGGATCCGTCAGCCAATTTCTTGCCCTTGTCTGTTCACTACACAGAAAAAACCTTTGCGGCCGGGAAAATTCCTGGCGGTTTTTTAAAGCGTGAGAGCAAACCTTCTGAGAAAGAGGTGTTGGTGTCGCGTTTGATTGATCGTCCCATTCGCCCGCTGTTTCCTGCAAACTTTTTTAATGAAATTCAGGTGTTGTGCACGGTCTTAAGTTATGACGGTCGCAATGAAGCGGATATGTTGGCCATGGTGGGGGCTTCTGCTGCGCTCACGCTTGCAGGGGTGCCGTTTAAGGGGCCTATTGCCGGCGCGCGCGTGGGGTATCGCCAGGGTGAGTATGTGCTCAACCCTTCTTTGGAAGACATGACCCAAAGCGCCATGGACTTGGTGGTGGCCGGCACGCAAGAAGGCGTGTTGATGGTGGAATCTGAAATTGCTGAGCTTGAAGATGACATTGTGCTTGAAGGTGTGATGTTTGGTCACCAAGCCATTCAACCTGTGATCAAGATGATTCAAGCGTTGGCGCAAGAAGCCGGCAAAGAGGCATGGCCCGTGGATCCAGACACAGCTTTTGTAGCCTTAAAAGACAACATCTTGAACACCTTTCGCGACAACATTTCCGATGCTTTTTTTGTGCAGGGTAAGATGGCGCGCGCTGGGGCATTAGATGCGGTGTTTGAAGAGGTCAAGAGCAAGTTTCTTGAGGATGATACGCAGACCCATTTGATGTCGCGTGCTTTTAAGGCGGCGAAAGAAGAGGTGCTGCGCACACACGTGCTAGACAAGCGCCGTATTGACGGCCGTGACCTTAAAGACGTGCGTGCCCTGTCTTGTGAGACGGATATGTTGCCTGTGGTGCATGGTAGTGCGCTGTTTACGCGTGGGGAAACGCAAGCCCTTGTGGTGACGACGCTGGGGTCTAATGATGATGCCCAGTTAGTTGATGGGTTGGAGGGTGAGTATAAAGAGTCGTTTATGCTTCATTATAATTTCCCATCCTACTCTGTGGGGGAAGTGCGCCGTGTGGGCCCGCCGGGGCGCCGTGAAATTGGCCATGGTAAGTTGGCTTGGCGTGCGCTGCGTCCTGTATTGCCACTTGCGAAAGACTTTCCTTATACACTCCGCGTGGTGTCTGAGGTCACAGAATCGAACGGTTCATCGTCTATGGCAACGGTGTGTGGCAGTTCGTTGTCCATGATGGATGCAGGTGTGCCGCTTGAACGTCCGGTCTCGGGCATTGCCATGGGGCTGGTGAAAGAGGGTAAATCTTACGCCGTTTTGTCAGACATCTCGGCGGATGAAGATAGCCTGGGTGATATGGACTTTAAGGTGGCCGGTACGTCCCAAGGGTTAACAGCCTTGCAAATGGACATCAAAATCACCAGCATCACCACCAGCATCATGAAAGACGCGTTGGCGCAGGCCAGAGAAGGTCGCCTGTTTATCCTCAAAGCCATGATGAGTGAGCTTGAATCGCACAGAGAGCTCAGCAAAACAGCCCCGCGCGTGAAGGAAATGAAGATTGCCAAGGAGAAGATCAAAGATGTGATTGGGCCTGGGGGCAAGGTGATTCGTGAGATTTGCGAACGCACGGGCGCAAAGATTGATGTTGAGGATAATGGCGTGTTGCGTGTGTTTGCGCCTAACCTGGACCAACTCAACGAAGCGGTGGCCACCATTCGTGACCTGACCTTTGAGCCTCAGGTGGGTGATATCTTTGAAGGTGAAGTCGTGAGCGTGGTTGATTTTGGCGCTTTCGTGAACTTTAAAGGGCAAGACGGTCTTGTGCATATCAGCGAATTAGCACCTAGAAAAGTCAACAAGGTGACGGATGTTGTGAACAAAGGGGATCGGGTACGCGTTAAGGTGATTGGCCTTGATCGTGGTAAAGTCAAGCTCAGCATCAAACAAGTGCCACAAGATTTGTGACGTGGTGGCATAACACAAGGGCAGCGGTGTGATTAAAGAGCTCAAGCTATCGGGTTGTGAGGTGTTGCCCCTTGTGGAAGGCGGTAAGGGCATCTCCATATCCACAGGGGTGAGTGCTGGTGCTTGGGCCAAGGCGGGTGGCGTGGGCACCTTGTCAGCTGTGAATGCGGATGCTTATGATGTGAGCGGCAATCGGATTCCCCAAGTCTATCGGGGCAAAACACGCGCTGAGCGACACGCCGAGCTGATTGCCTATGCCATTCAAGGGGGGATTGCACAAGCCAAGATTGCCTATGATATTGCCGCTGGGGCCGGTCGGCTTCATCTCAACATTTTGTGGGAAATGGCCGCAGCAGAAGAGATCGCGCGCGGGGTGCTCGCCAAAGTCAGCCATCTTGTGCACGGCATTACATGCGGCGCCGGTATGCCTTATCGCATTGCGGAGATCGCGGCTGAATTTAAGATCTTTTATTATCCCATTGTCTCGTCAGCCCGCGCGTTTCGCATTTTGTGGCGACGCGCGTATCACAGACTGGCTGCATGGCTGGGCGGCGTGGTTTATGAAGACCCGTGGCTAGCCGGGGGGCATAATGGTCTTTCTAACAGCGAAGATCCGCTGGTGCGTGAAGCGCCCCTCGCGCGTGTGATCGCCTTAAGGGAGTATATGCGAGAGGTGGGGCTCGACCATGTTCCCATCATTATGGCAGGCGGTGTATGGCGTTTGGATGAATGGAAAGACTGGATCGATAACCCCGAGCTTGGCCCCGTTGCCTTTCAGTTTGGGACGCGTCCTTTATTGACCCAAGAAAGCCCCATCTCAGATGCATGGAAGAAAGCACTATTGAACCTTAAAAAGGGGGATGTCTTTCTCAATCGCTTCAGCCCCACCGGGTTTTATTCCTCAGCGGTGCGCAATGATTTTTTAGAAGAATTGGCCCAGCGGTCTGCGCGTCAAATTGCCTATCAAGGATCACCTTCGGAGGAGGCGCCCGTGGCGTTGCCCGTGGGGCCAAGAAAGCGGTTGGTGTATGTCAGCGCCCAGGATGAGCAAAAAGCTAAAGCATGGATAGAAGCCGGGTACACCGAAGTTATGCGCACCCCCCGCAACACGCTTATTTTTGTGACGCCTAAACGCGCAGCCCACATTCATCAAGATCAGGTAGACTGCATGGGCTGTTTGAGCGCGTGTTTGTTCAGCAACTGGTCGCAGCGGGCCGAAGGCACCACAGGCAAACGCCCTGACCCGCGATCTTTTTGTATCCAAAAAACCCTTCAAGACATTAGCCATGAAGGAGACATTCACAACAACCTGATGTTTTCGGGGCATAACGCCTATCGTTTTGCTTCTGACCCGTTTTATGCTAATGGCTTTGTGCCCACGGTGGCACAGTTGATTGATCGTCTTAAAATGGGCGCTTAAGGGAGGGGATGATGAAAAAAACGTCCTCTCTTGTGCGCAAAGGTGACGGGTGGGCCATTGTGCGTCGCTTTTGGAAACATTTTTTGTCTTCGCATGTGGGCAATTTGTTGGTCAGCCTTGCGTTTATGGGGGTGGTGTCTTTGTCCACGATGCTGTTGGCCCATTTGGTGCGTCCTATTTTCGACGACATTTTCCTGGCCCGCAACCAAAAGCGCTTGTGGTCTTTGGGGATTTTGATCCTGATTCTTTTTTTGGTGAAAGGGGTCGCAGCCTTTGGCCACAGTTTTTCCCTGGCGCGATTGGGCCAAAAAGTGTCCGCGGCGTTTCAGCAGGCGCTTTTTCGGCGCTTGATCTATGCGGATCATCAGGTTTTTTCCCGCTATACGTCGGGGAAGCTGCTCTCCTTGTTTGCCTATGACACGCAGGTGGTGTTTCGGGGGATGACGCAAACCCTGACAAGCTTGGTGCGTGACTCACTCACCCTCATTTGCCTGGTGGGGTTGATGTTTTATCAAGATTGGTTTTTGTCATTGCTGGCGTGCGTGGTGTTTCCGCTAGCGACGTATTTGTCTTTATCTTTGGGGCGCCGGATGCGCTATTTTTCGCATCAGTCTCAAAATGCGATGGCCAAGCTCCATGCCTTTTGGCAAGAAATTTTTCAAGGCATTGACATCATCAAAGCTTATACCATGGAAAAGGTGGAACTGACGAAAGCCCATGAAAAAATAGGGGCGTTTGTGCGCTTCAACCTGAAAAATGCGCGTATGAAAGGTTTTTTGCACCCTTTGATGGAAACCATTGTGGGGTTTGGTGTGGTGGCGGTGGTGCTTTATGGCGGCTATCACGTGGTGTCAGGGCAACGTTCGCCGGGGGAGCTGATGTCTTTTGTGACAGCGCTGTTGATGGCCTATGAACCCTTGAAAAAACTTAGCCATCTCAACAGCTATTTTCAAGAAAGCCTGGCGGCGCTCAGTCGGTTGTTTACGCTTTATGATCAACCCCAAACCATTCAGGATGCACGAGACGCGAAACCGCTGCGCCCTGATAAGGGGGCGGTTCATTTTCGTGATATCACGTTTTCTTATGGACGCAGGCCCGTCTTTAAAAACTTTTCATGTCACATGAAAGGGGGTGGGCGCCTGGCCCTGGTAGGGGCGAGTGGGGCAGGCAAATCCACGTTGCTTCATTTAATGCTGCGTTTTTATGATCCAGAGAAAGGATCTATCGAGATTGATGGCCAAAACATTCGAAACGTAACGCTGGCCTCGTTGCGCGAGAATATGGCGTTTGTGTCGCAACATGTCACTCTTTTTGACGACACCATTGCTAACAACATTGCCTATGGATGCCCTGGTGCAGGGATTGACAAGATTCAAGAGGCAGCTCGCCATGCCTATGCTCATGATTTTATTATGCAAATGCCTCAAGGTTATGAAACGCCTGTGGGTGAGCGAGGGGCGGCCCTTTCAGGGGGGCAGCGTCAGCGTATTGCCATTGCGCGCGCTTTGTTGAAAGATGCGCCTATTTTGTTGTTGGATGAGGCCACCTCAGCCCTGGATGCGCAGTCAGAGCTTTTTGTGCAAAAGGCGCTCGAGCGTTTGATGACAGGGCGCACCACCTTGGTAATTGCCCATCGCATGAGCACCGTTGAAAAAGCAGACTACATCTATGTGCTGGATGAAGGCCGGCTTGTAGCACAGGGTGCCCACAAAGAGCTGGCGGCGCGGCCTGGCCCTTATCGCGACATGGTGCTTCCCACGCTTTCTTCCAAGCAACGGGAAGAGCGGGCGTCGTAACGTCTCTCTCTACCACCGGCGCCTAGCACCTTTTGCTGGCGTTCTTGCCTTGTGTGTCCTTGTCTTGTTATGTTGGTGTCATCTTTTTATGGTGAAAGTCATCTATCAGATGAAGCGAAGGGGCATAGAACCTGTGATCAGAGGTTATTTTTTGTTTCTAGGTAAGGGTGAGAGCGGTTTTTGTGAACATCAGTGATGGGGTGCTGTGTGTATATTGCGGGCTGTGCTTTTTGGCGTGGCCCGTCTATCCGCTTATTTTATGGTGGCGGTTGTATCGCGGCGCAGAAGACAAAACCTTGTGGCGTCAGAAAATGGGGCTGTGTTTGCCGGCCCGTCCAACGGGTGGTGTGATTTGGATGCATGGTGTGTCGGTGGGGGAATCCATGGCTCTTGAGGGGGTGATGCGCGCGTTACTGGCTTCTGATGAGGATACGATTGTGCTCACCACCTCAACGGCATCATCGGCGCGGCTGTGGCGCAAAAAGATTGCAGCGTGTGATACATTGCGCGGGCGTGTGATTCACACCATGTGTCCACTGGATCATCCCTTATTTTGGCGCCGCTTTCTCAACCACTGGCGCCCGCGATGCTTTTTGTTGAGTGAACATGATTTTTGGCCGCATTTGTTTGGGGCGCTTCACAAGCGAAACATTTTTTGTGCTATCTTGGGTGCGCGTATGTCCCCTAAAAGTGCGCGTTTTTGGCTTTTTGTGAAACCCCTTTTTACATCGATGTGGCGGGATATGGTGTGTTGTGTGCCTTCAGACACGCAAGCCGCTCTTTTTAAGGCGTTGGGCGTGCGCCATGTTCATGTGCTGGGCTCGCTAAAATGGACCAAACTCGACCCTGCCTTGGTGCAGGTACACAACGCTCAACCCACCGCATCGCGCAAAAAACGTTTTGTGATCAGCGCTGTATCCACCCATGCGGGGGAGGAAAAAGCGTGGCTAGATCTTTATCCCGTCCTTAAAAAACGCAATCCTCATCTCGTGCTTATCCTGGCGCCGCGCCACACAAAGCGGGTGTCTGAGGTGTGTGATGATGTGATCACAAGGGGGTTTAAGGTTGAGATGTGGCAGCCATCTCTCGCCCTCGATGATGTTGAGGGCGTTGTGGTCATTGATCGGATGGGCCTGTTGCGCAACGTGTATGCACATAGTCATATGGTGTTTGTGGGGGGCTCGCTGTTTCCAGGTGTGGGAGGACACGATCTGATTGATCCGGCGGCCTATGGGTGCTGTGTGCTGTGTGGGCCGTTTATGGAGGCGCAGGCTGACGTGTTCGCGCGCTTTCAACAGAAAAAAGCTGTGATTTTGGTGGAGGCCTCCACCATGGGTGCGCAGGTGTCTGGTTATCTGGATGAACAAAAAACTTGTGAGCTTATGGGCAAACGTGCCCAGGCGTTGGTGCAAGAACGCTATCACAGCGTGCTTGAGGGATATATGACATTACTCGCACAAAAAGGGGTCGTGCATGCCTAGAGCGCCGTCTTTTTGGTATCAAAAACATCCAGGGCTATGGTGCTATAACCTCTGGCCACTGACATGGGTATATCGTTTTTTTGCGTGGCTGCGCCGATGTGTGCGACGCCCCCAAAAAGCGCCGTTCCCTGTCATTTCTGTGGGCAATCTTGTGATGGGTGGCGCCGGGAAAACGCCTGTGGTTAAAGCGTTGGGTGAGATGCTGAAAAACATCGGTTATCACCCGGTGGTGATCTCAAAAGGCTATGGTGCGAGGCAGCGTAAGCCTATATGGGTGGATACATCCCTTCACACCTATGAGGATGTGGGGGACGAGGCGCTGCTCTTATCCCATTATATGCCTACGCTGGTGTGTCGGCGGCGCAAGAAAACGTTAGATGTGGTTCCGTTTCAACGCAACGTGGTGCTTGTGTTGGATGATGGACATCAGCAGCGCGATATCAAAACAGACATCAACGTGCTTGTCTATGACCATAAACAGGGAGTGGGGAATGGGTATGTGTTTCCTCAAGGCCCTTTACGTGAAACGGTCAAACGGGGTATGTCCAGGGCGCACGCTGTGGTGCATGTGGGGGGTAAACGGGCAGCACATGGCGGGGTGCCTGTGTTTTATGCCGATTTTTTGCCTTGCCGTCCCTTGCCAGCTAAAACCAAGGTGTGGGGTGTGTGCGGCCTTGGCTATCCTGAAAAATTTTTGCACACCCTGAAAAAAATGGATGTAACCGTGGTGGGGTTTTCCGCCTTTCCCGATCACCATCCCTACACGTTCTCAGGTCTTCATCCCATCGCGCAGCAGGCCGCACAGAAGGAGGCTAAGCTTGTGACCACAGAGAAAGATTGGATGCGCTGGCCCGAAAATGCCACCTTGCCTTTGGTGGTGCACATTGATGTGCGTTGGCACCACGAAGCGAAGGTACGTGCGTTTCTTAAAGAACGGCTTCAGAAGGCGTTTTGAGCCTTGCGTTAGTTTCGCGCCAAAATTACGCGTGGCCACCCATGGAGGCAAAACATGGGGGCTGAATGCCGAGGCGCTGAATGGCGTGATCCCATTTTTCTCGTGCGGGCACAGAAAATACAAATTCTGGCGTGGCCTCCAGCAGCAACCACTGATTGCTCTGAATCTCATCTTCCAGCTGCCCAGGCTCCCACGAGGTGTACCCTAAGGTCAGCAGAACGTGGGGCGCATTGATGTTGTTGTGGGGGTGAAAGTCAATGGTGGGCGTGACATGGAAGGTTTGTCCGGAGGTTGCGGCATTGCTCTCTTGGGCAGTCCTGTCTTGTTTTTGCATATGCAAAACAAAGCTGCGCTCACTTTCTTCAGACCCGCCTTCATATACCGGGAGCATGGTGGATTCATCATCTGTATCTTCTTCAAAAAAGGCGCTTAAGGTAATGCTGTCTAGGAGCCTGTTTAACACCAATCCCATCGCGCCTTCTTTGTCGTGAGCAAACATAAAGATCACGGTCTTAGGAAAGAGTGTATTTTCAAGATGGGGTGGAGAAATCAACAGATAATTTACGAGAGATTCGGCTCTTTGTGTTTTCATGAAGAAGAGATTTCATTTCATTTTTTTATCATTGTCACGCATGATACACTAACAAAGTCTTTCTGGGGAAAAAGACGATGCATTGTTTTTTACGCCTTTTTTGGGTTTTTTTCGTTTGTGCACCTCTATGCATGAGTGTGCTCAAGGCTTCGCCTGTGGTGAGCATCAAGCCTTTGTCATGCCGTTTTTCTCCTGATCATATGCAGGCTTTGATTACGTTGGGGGTGACGATTGAAAAAGATTGGTCTGTCCACGCCCAAGGTGCGTCCTTTTCTGCCGCCCCAACATTGGTTTTGCAGAGTATACCTTCTGTACGTACTTATGAGGCTTTTTGGCCGGACCCTGTGTGGGTGTTTAAGGAGGGGTTTCATACACCGACGTACCAACAGCGCTTTGTGCTGCCGGTTAAGATTGATTTTGCCAAACCCACACAAACGGCGCATCTTCAGGCTCAATTTCTCTTGTTTGCGTGCCATCATCATGAGTGTCGCGCCTTGGATGTGTCGGTTTCTTATAAAATTGAGGCGCCGAATCATATTCAGCCTTTTTCTTTTCCCGAGCCCAAGAAAGCCGGCCCCTCTTTTTTGTGGGTGTTGTTCATTTCTTTCTTAGGGGGATGTTTGCTCAATTTTATGCCCTGTGTGCTGCCTGTCTTGGGTGTGAAACTGCTGGTTTTCACGAAAAATCGCTGCCCCAAGGGCTTTTTGCTGGTAGGGGATTTGTGGGCCAGTGTGGCGGGCATTTTCGTGGCATTCATGCTATTGGCGCTGGTGGCGATTTGCTTAAAACTCCTGGGCCATACGGTGGGGTGGGGGCTTCATTTCCAAAATCCTTATTTTTTAAGCTGTATGGCGGCCATGCTTCTTGTGTTTATCGCGCAGCTTTGGAATATGTTTGAGCTGAATGTGGGTGGGTTTTTTCAAAAACACACGTTGCCATCCATGCACACGGCGCGGGCTTTTCTCACGGGTGTTTTTTCTGTGTTGATTGCCACGCCTTGCACAGCGCCTTTTGTGGGCACAGCGGTGGGGTTTGCTTTGTCTCAACATGTAGGTGAGATTATCGCGGTGTTTTCGTTACTGGCGCTTGGGTTTTCATCGCCTTATTGGGTGGCGGCTTTGGTACCGTCCCATCATATTCGTCTTCCCAAACCGGGTCGGTGGTTATGGACGTTTCAGATCGTGCTTAGTCTTTTTTTACTGGGCACGTGGGGGTGGTTTATTGCCTTGCTGAGTTGGCCTTTTCAGGGGATGTATGTATGGCTGTTGTGTGCCCTTTCCTTGCTTGTGCTGGTGGGGTTTTTCTTAAGGGCGAGGGGGGTGCGTCTCGCTTCCGCATTTCTGGTGATGCATCTGATTCTTTTATGCTTGGCGCCTTTGGCGAAACCCTATTTTGCCCGTGCGTCTTCTGTTGTGGCCTCCTCTTCTGGCTTGCGCTGGCAGACGTTTCGTCCAGAAGACATCGCCAAGGTGGTGAGCCAAGGTCGTGTGGTGCTGGTGGACATCACGGCCGCGTGGTGTTTAACCTGTCAGGTGAACAAGAGCATGGTGCTGGATCATAAGGATATGGCGCGCTTTTTGACCGATGCCTCGGTGGTGTGCATGCGCGGGGATTGGACCCACACCAATGACACCATTGCGTTTTTTCTCAAGACATTTCAAAGAGCTGGCATTCCCTTTAACGCCGTGTTTGGGCCTGGCGCGCCTGAAGGGATTGTGCTGCCCGAGATTTTGAAACAAGATGTGGTGAAAGAAGCCGTCAAGCGTGCGCAGGGACCAAGATAACCCGCGCTGTAGAGACGAGGATGGTCAGAACAAGGTGATGTGATGCGCACAAAAAAGAAAGGTGTTTTTTTGCCGCCGCTTTTTGATCGGCTGACGCTGGATGCCCCCGATCGCTTGGATGAAGAAGGTGTGAAGGCATCGGTGGCCAAAGAGCTTTTCACTCTGCTCAACACGCGCTCTGTGGTGAGGCAGGACATAGACCCCAAGGAAGGTGAGGTTTTGTCACGCTATCCGCCCTTTTTTGGCTTTCCTGACTTTTCTCGTGCGCTATTTGAGAATAAGGAAGACGTGAAAAAAAAGATTGTTCAGGTGGTGCGCCTTTATGAAAAGCGGCTGCGCGAACCTGAGGTTGAGTCTATTGACTATCATCAAGAAAAGCGCACCTATTCCGTGTGCTTGAAGGGGTTTCTTATGTTGGGAGACCGCCGGGTTCCTGTGACGTTTCCAATCGATGTGATAAATCCTGGCTAGGGCCTCCTTGTGGGGTGCCCCCCCTTGGATGAGTTCCTTGGACTCTGGAGTGACCTTCTGTTGTGGGTCCTTAAGTTCGATGGTTAAGACGCGTCTTCTTCCGTGAGGGTGGGCGTGTAGGACATAAAATGCACATGCGTTCTGCCTTTGGTGGTTGTGTGTTCAAGGGTGACAAAGGGCGGCAGGGGCAACGTCTCTCTTTTATCTGTTTCCGCAATGAGGATGGCCTTCGGGGCGAGCCAGTGGCCGTGATGAAGATTATCCAAAGCCGGAGGAATCAAGGCCTTACCATAAGGGGCATCAAGAAAACACAGGTGATAGGGCGGCACTGTGCAGGGTGGCAGGTGGGGCACCGCACAGGCCAACAGTGAGGTGCAGGTTGTGAGGTTGTGCGTTTTGAGAAAGGTATCCAGCTTGTGGCGTGTGGTGGCTTGAGGTTCCACAAAGGTGACAAATGTCGCACCGCGAGACAGGGCTTCAAGACCTAAAGATCCTGTGCCGGCAAAAACATCCAACACGCGGCATGAGGCAAGATCAAGAGCAGAGTTTGCGTGCATGAGGCGATTGAAGATCATTTCTCTGCGATAAGAGCTAGTGGGCCTGACCCAGGGGTCATGGGGCGCGAGTTTTCGTCCCTTAAGGCGTCCTTGCAAAATACGCATCATGATTAAGCGGCTTCCCTATGCTATAACAGTCTTGAGGTAGGGTGCCTGAAAGGCCGTGATAGCTCAAGCCACCCATAAAGCGAGCCCTAGAAAAAACAAACGCATACCCTGCGCAAAGGTGCAAGAATGGTGCGGTGCGGGCTTGTTTGCGTAAGTCTTTTATTGAAAAGTGTCATGAACAGGTTAAAATGGGGATATGAACGAACTTGATGCGCGCGCCCTTAATGTCCTTGATCACCTGGTAGACATCTATCTGGAGACACGTGCCCCCGTGGGCTCTTTGGCTTTGGCTAAACGTCTTACCCCCGCGCTTTCGCCGGCCACGGTGCGGTATATTGTGGCAGAGCTGGAAGAGCTCGCTTTGGTGACGTCGCTTCACACATCATCTGGGCGGATCCCCACAGAAAAAGGATTGCGCTGTGTGATGAAACGCTTCTTGGCCATGAATCCCCTTTCGGATGTGGATAAAAAGACTCTTGAACATAAGGTAGACAGCGAGCTTACGGTATCTCGAGAAATGTTTGAGGGGCTGACGGCCATGCTTTCCTCTCTCTCCATGTGTGCTGGGGTTGTGAAAGCACCCCTTCTTGAGTCTTGCCTCGAGCATGTGGGGTTTGTTTGCCTTGAAGCTAAGCAAGTGTTGGCGATGTTGGTGATGCTGGATGGCACGATTACAAAACATGTGATTCCAACCTGTGGCGATATAGAGGATCATCACCTGCAAGAAGCGGCCAACTATCTCAATGCCCATATCCGGGGGAAAACCCTTCATCAAGCGCGCGATTTTGTGGCAGATGTCTGTGACGAACCCCTGTGGGATATGGATCGTTTGTCTCACCATCTTGTCAAAGCCAGCGTGACGCTTTTTAAGGATCATGAAGATGAAGCCTTGATTGTGAAGGGGCAAGATTTTCTTTTAAAAACGTGGGTGGAGGCCAATGACTTGCACACGCTCAAAGTGTTTCTTGATACGCAAGATGTGAAAAAAGATTTGCTGACCGTGTTGGATCTTACCATTCAAGATCAGGTGGTTCAGATTTTTGTGGGATCTCAATCTCTCTTAAAATCAAGTCATTGCGCCGTGGTGGTGGCCCCTTATCATGACCGATTCGGTGATGTGGTAGGGGCTGTGGGTGTGTTGGGCCCAACATATATGGATTATCGTCGTATTGTGCCCATGGTGGACTATACGGCCTCTCTTTTGGGCCGTGTGATGATATAGGATAAAGGAACGATTATGGATCAACAAAACAAAGAACATCAAGACATGGGCGCACACCTTGACGATCAAGAGACTCACGCAGCTGCCCAACAAGGCGCCAAAGATGAGACCGCCGTTTCTGGTGAGGCAGGTGCTGAGGCTGATGAAAAAAGCGTGGTGGCTGAGCTTGAACAAAAAAATCAAGCACTTCAGGACAAATACGTGCGGGTGTTGGCCGATATGGAAAACATGCGCAAACGCCATGAGCAAGAATGTCACAACATACGCAAGCACGGCACCACTGCGCTTCTTAAAAATATTCTCAGCGTTATGGACAACGTGACCCGCGCATTAACCACACCTGTGGGTGAGGCGCCCGATCCCATGGTCAAGGGCTTATTTCAGGGGCTAACCATGATTCAGGCAGAACTGACGGCATTTTTAAAAAAACAAGGCGTCACCAAAATCGAGGCCCTCGGTGCCCCGTTTGACACAGCGTTTCATCAGGCGATTCGGGAAGATATATCTGAAAAAGATCCAGGCACGGTTGTGGATGTGATGCAAGAAGGTTATCTTTTGGGAGATCGGCTGTTGCGTCCTGCCGCCGTGGTGATTGCAAAAAAAGAAGATCATGCTTAACCCTGGTGCGCTGGGCGGGATGTTTTGTTAAGAAGGAAAGGATTCTTTATGTCTGATAGCGTGAAAAGCCTGACATCTGTTTTGTCGGATACCTATGTTTTGTATACCAAGGTGCAAAACTATCATTGGAATGTGAAGGGCTCGTCTTTTTTTGTGTGGCATGCCTTTTTTGAAACGCTCTATCAAGAGCTGGCCAAAACCATTGATGTGTTGGCAGAGCGGATCCGCCAGCTCGGCGCACCTGTGCCCGGCACCATGGCGACATTTTTGGCGCACACGCAATTGAAAGAGGTAGAAAACCAACCCTCTGCCACCATGATGCGTGACGTTCAGCATGACTATCGCTATCTGTGCGGGGCGCTCAAAAAAGCCATTCAGACGGCAGAAGAGCATCACGATCCTGTGACGGTGGACCTGTTGACGGGGTATTTGTCCTCGTGTGAAAAAGCGCTCTGGATGATGGACAGCAGCTTGGTGTCTTAGGGCTTAGGCCTGCGTATCCTTTTTCTTGCAAAACTCAGCAAGCCACAAGGAGGCATCTTTGGGGTTATCAAAGTCGTTGGCAATTTCGGGAAAGCTTTTGTTTTCCCAGCTGTGAATGCGTGTCAGCAAATGGGGCACGGGGCTTTGGGGATCATGCTCGCACAAATAAAGGGCCACCTTTTTTAATAACGCATACGCGTTTTGACGCGACGAGGGGTTGTCTGCCATGGGTTTGTCTTGGGGCGCTGTAGGTGTTGGTTCATGATCAGCGTTGTCTGGTTGTTCTTCTGGCGGAGCGTCCTCCTCGGGTGCTGGCGTTGTCAGCTTTTTGAGGGTGTTTAGCAACCCTTTGGGCTCTGCTGGGCGCGGCGTTATCACCTTGGCCATTTTTTTGAAATCAGGCAGGCAATCAATGATCTCTTTAATTCTTTTGGTGGCCTCGCTGAGCAGGGCCTCCTCAGCGCCGTTGGTTCGATCATAAAAAAATTGATCAAGTTGGTTGAGGGCATCAAGATTTTTAAACAATTCTTGCTCGAAGGTTTCATAAAAACTTTGCTTGGTATCTGCAATGCTTTGCTGTACATCGTGTTTAAGCGGGCGGCCCTCTTTTTCCAAAAACCTGTCTGGATTGCGTTGTTTTTGGCTGAGGGCGCTTAGGTGCTGGGCATCAATATAGTTGGCGAGCGTATAAGGCTCGATGCCTGCTGTGTCAGGCTGAGAAATCGGCAGCTCCAGCAACGCATCACCCATGGTCTTGGAAAGCCATTCCAAAAGATAAGCCCGCTCAGCCGGGTCATCAACTTGTGGGTGAATGGCGTCCCAAAAATGTTCGAGTAGTTGGTGCGTAAGGTGTGTGCCTTGAAAAAGGCCCTCAAGGCCATAAAGAAAAAACCAAGCCTCTGTGAGCCACAAAGCGATTTGCAGATCTTTGGATTCTTGAGACAGAGCATGCATGCAGATGCGCTCGACACGATACCAATCAGCCTTCGGAGATTCCTCTTGCCAAGCCCCTTGGGGCAGCCCCGTTTTGTCTTCCTTGCGCAGCGTATTGATTTCATCATAAATGGCTGAGTATCGCAGGTTGTCACCACAAGGGTTTTTGGGGCTTATTTTTTTCAAAAGCGGTTGAAGATTTTTGATCGTCATGGGCCTTCAGGATCCTTTGGAATAAGACAGGCCTTGGTTTTGTTTTCCTCCATACTGCCCTTTTCTTCTTGCGCTTCCAGCTGTGACAGGGTGGGGGCAATAAAGGGGAAGGATTTCGGAATCGCCAAAGACTTGCCACTGCTACCATCCACCAAGCCTATTTTCATGAACACAAGAAGCTCATTGGCTTCTGGCGGCGGCAGGGTGTCTTGACCACACAGCTTGGGATAGAGTTGATTTTTCAGGCCCGTGGGGATGGAAAAACGCACCATGACGCTTTGGTTGTCACCGTCGCCCACAACCTCTGCGTGCTGATACTGCAGCATTTTTAGCAAGGCCCAATCGCCACTGTAAGACAAGCTGGCCGTCAGTCCATCCACGCTGAGGCATGGCTGGAGAGAGGATGGCACAGGGCGATAGAGGCTGCCCAACGCCCATCTAAAGTCAACTTTGAGAGGTGAGCCCTGGCTCCACCATACTTTGGCTGTCTTGTTTTTGGCATAAACCGTTTTTTCACCGGCCAGCAGACTCCAATCGATCAGCTGATTGGCTTGCTTTTCTTGATCTTTCTGTGTGCGGAAAGTGACCTCTAAGGGCACAGAGGGCGCCTTATCTTCCCCAGATGTATCAATGCATAACCTGAAAAAAGTCCGCGTTTTTTCGATACTCTTAATAAAATTCAGCGCTTTGAGATAGTGTGATTTTTTGCGCCCCTCGCGGGTGAGCAGCTCTTTGACGTAGGGGCCTTCCTTATCAAAAATGGAAAAGAAAATTTTCAGCTTCTCAAGGGAAGCATCTTCGTCTGTTTCAAAATTTTTCGGCGTAAAGGGATAGCGCCCCGCCAGATGTGTGTTGAAATAGCTGGTGATTTTTTTGTATGAAGCCAAAGATGCATCGCGGTTGGCCAACGCACATTGGCGGGCAAAAGCGGCGCGGATGCTATTGATCCGGTCAAGAAAATAATCAATGCCGGAAGGATTTTTAGCCAGGTGGAGGGAAATGGGGCACCCCTCTAAGGTGAGAGAGGGCAATGTGGTGCTGATAAAGCTTTCCAACATCTGAAGGGTGTTGGCGGCATTGCGCTCATAGAATTGGAGTTGGGTGAGAATATCCGACCATTTCAGCATCAGGTGGGGAAGGGCTGACGAATCAGAGGTATAGATAATCTTTAATAATTCAACAGCTGGGCCAGCAAATTCTTTGGCAAGATAGCGCAAGCGTTCTCTTTGGTTGTTGAGATAGTTTTTCAGGTCTTGTTGGCTTGAAGCGCCAAAGGCCGCAAACACATGTCGTGGGTTGCCGCGCCACTGCGCCACAATATCTTGGCGGGGCTCATAGGGGGCCTCACTTTCATAAATGGCGTTAATTTTTTCCAAAATATGCAAGGCTTGATCGTGCACAATGTCTTTTAAGCTGGTGTAAAGGTCAGTGAAGCCCGATTTTTTGAGTGTGCTCAACAAAGGCCCAATCACGGACACCAGGGTTTTGAGGTTGCGCACCTCTGTGAGATAGGTTTCCTCAGGGGCCAGCGTGGACATGTGTTGATCGATGGGTACAAATTCTTGGGCATCATAAATTTTGCCATAGACGGTGCGGCCCAGCGTGTGAAAGCACACCCGTTGCAAGACATCACAGGTTTTGGGGGGCAGGCTAGCGAGACGGTTTTTGAAAAAATCTTCAAATTTTTTAATAAGGTCAATGGCCTCTGACAAGGTGTGTGTATTCCACGTGAGGTAGCGGTCAAAGCTCTCTTTTTTAAGGGGTGGTGATTCGTGGGGGGGATACATAAACGGTTGGCTCAACAAAAGATTGAGCAAGCCTTGGAAATTGAGTAGGGCCGTGGAAATGTGGAAGGCCCCGTCTTGGTCAACGGTAAAAATCTTGCCCACCACGGGCGATCCTGTGGCCGCCAGCGTGCCCTTTAAACGTTCGAAGGAGATTTGACATTTTTCTTGGAATTTGCCGGCTGTCTCGGGCTCAAACAGTCTGAGCAGCGCAATTTTCTTTAACAGGGTTTCATAGGCAGGCCCTGGTACAAAGGTGCGTTGAGAAAGCCAGGCTGACTCAGGGGAAGAAAAGATGTTGATGCTGTTTGCCAAGGTTTTGGCCAACGTGCGCAAATCTTTGAGCCCATAGCTTTCATGGGAAGACCAGAACAAATTCAGGTGCTTGACAAGACGCGTGAGGTCGGGCAAGAGGTTCTCTGTTTTAAATCCATTGTCGAGAAAACGATTTCTATAAAACAAAAAGCGCTCAAAGGCGGGCTTGCCATAGGAAAAGAATTGAATTTGGTCAGATTCTTTGGTGTTAGACAAAAAGTGTGTATAAAACGAGTTTGACGCTTGCGCAAAAGAGGATGGCACCTGAAACCCAAACAGGTTTTTGACCAGAAACCCAAAATCTTCAAAGCGTTTTGAATGGCGCAGGTTGTTATATTTTTCTGTCATGTTTTGATACAGATTCAAGGTCACCACATAGCGCTCCATTTCATGGAAAAATGGCGTATATAAGGGGTTGACACCTGAAACATTCTGAGGCGTTGCTTGTGCGTCGGGCACATTGCCTTTCACAATGTCACCCATGTTTTCATTGAGTTTTTGCACAATGGCCTTAAAAATCACCTGATAATAGGCCAACTCGACAACCCGCTGAATCTTGGTCTCCAAAGGTGAAAGCCACGAAAAAGGCAAAAACCATGAGTAGAGGCGGTGGGTATACACATTGATGACGGCGGGTAAAAGGGCGCGCGCTTGCTTTTGAAAAAAAGCATGGTCCAGTTTTTCATCCCGTTCACGGGTAATCGCTCGCTGGATGACACTTCCAATTTCGTCCACATAGGGCACAACCATGTGTTTGGTTTTGTCTAAGCGTCGATAAGCATGAAAAAGACCAAGCGAGCCTAAAATAAGGAATAAGATGGTGCCGCTTTGAATGATTTTAACAGAATAGTTTTTGGACAGCAGGCTATCTGTTAGAGGCGAGGCCAAGCCTTGTTCAGAAAAAATTTTGTCCCTAAAAAGGGTTTTATTAAAATAAATATCGCGATGGGCCGGAGGGGCAGACATCAGCGTGACATTGCTCTTTTCTTCAAAAAGGTTCTTTTTTTGCAAAGATGTTTGCATGGTTTTTTGCAGTTTGTTGGCTGTTTCGTGATAGTGAATGCAGCCGTCGCCCACAAAGAACACACCCCTGAGCAGAAGGCCTTTGGCCACCTTGGTGCGCGAGAAAAGATTTTTGAGATAGACGCTCAAGGGGTCTTTGAGTTTTTGAAACTCATGGGGAAACAGGCAGAGCCCATCTTTTTCACTCATCATATGGCCTTGCACAAACATTTCTTGCTGAAGACGCATGATTTGTGACAAAATGCTGCTGAACATTTCATCCGCCCAGCTTTCATGGTAGGGAAGGTCCAGAGAATAGGGAGTGGACCACCCAAAGATATCGCCCTTTTTTTCGTCAGGAATTTCGTGGCAAAAGCTTGAAAAGCCCGACACACGATCCGTTTTTGTGATGACCACAAAAATGGGGAGCTTGATGCCGAGGTTGGTTTGGGCTTCATGAAATTTTTCATAGATATGATTGGCGCGCACAGCCAATGTTTGTGTGTCAAGCGTGAGGAGCTCTTCTGCAGATATGCATAACACAACCCCGTTGAGAGGCTGGTTGGGGCGGGTGCTGCGCAGAATTCTAAGAAATGATCGCCATTCCTCATTTTTTGACAGCGTGGTTTCTTTTTCCATAAAAAGATCGCCGCGAAGGTTCATCATCACGGCCAGATCAAAAAACCAAAAATCACACGGGGGATCGAGGGATATGGCTCCATCGCGATTTACAGGCACGGGTATATCTAGTTTTTCAAGGAGCGTGTTTTTGCCTGCACTTTCTGAGCCCACCATCAGGTAAAAAGGCAATTGATAGGGAAAATTGCCAGACCCTGTATAGTTTCTCAAGGTATGCATAGCATCTTGAAACACTTTGCCAAGCAGGTTTTGTTTGGTCCCCTTTAAGGGGAACAGCGCACTGGAGAGTGTGGACAACAAACGGCTGGTGCCGCTTTTGGACGATGTGTTTTTTGAGGCGGCTGAACGCACAAAAAGGGCCAGCAACAGGGTGAGCAACAACCCCACCACAAGGGGATAGAAAAAGCCCAGAAAAGAAATAGAGAACAAAAAATCTGTTAGCGCCATAAAAGGGGACCTTGCTTCAACTTTCTAAGATGGAGGATACATCGTCTAAAATCATATCTACGGTGCGTCTTAGGTTGTTTGTGGTGTCATACCAAATGATATAAGAAATAAGGATATACAAGGCTACCATGCCCGCAAAAATCAGACGCCAGGTCTTCTTTTTTTGTTGAACCGCGTTTTCATGCAGAATGTCTGAGATGTTAAACTGCAAGGTGTCAGGAAAAAGGGACACTTGCCCATCAGGCAGGGTAGGCCTTTCTTGATACAAATGAAAAAAAAGCTCTTCTTTATAGTGATTAATTTTGCCCTGGTCATCAAACCCGCGATAGCGACCCCGAAACCCCAGACCTAAAGCGCTGAGATACAAAAAGGCCAGATCTTTGCGTGAGGGTTCTTTGAGCTGGAGAAAGTGATCAATGTTTTCAAAAAATTTTTCACCCGCCACGTGGGTATGAAAAAGCCTTTCCTCCAAAAGATTGGCCTCCCAAAAAGAGCGGCCTTGCCATGAGGGAAGCGAGAGAAAAATTTCATCTGCCAGGGCTGCCATGATGTATTGTGCTTCTTTATAAAGGGATTCCCCAAACTGGCCTTCGATGCGCTTGGCTTCAATAGATTGCTCTTCAAGAAAATAATAAAGCCGATCTAAGATGTCTTTGGCTTCGGGGTCTGGGCTGACATCCAAAAAGTGTTGCGTATTCGATCCCACATGTTTCAAAGACTTGGTTTTAGCCGAGAGAGCCGTGACCTTCATTTTCGCAATTTCAATATAGAATTGTTGAAAAAAAGTCACGAGATAAGAAAAATGCGCGTTGTGAGCCGTCATGTGAGAAGGGGCAGAAACATCGTTAGAAAATTTGGGCCTATGCATAGCCCGAGAGTGTAGAATTTTATTTCACGATTAAACAAACTTTGTATTTATATTTGTTTATTTTGTTTATTTATTCGATATCTCTTGTCTGAAATTTCCGTTAAGCGGGTGAAATCTGTGCAATGTGTCCACCAAATGACGGGTGAGCAGGTTGGTATAAATCTGGGTTGTGCTCAAATCGCGGTGACCTAACAGCTTTTGCAGCGTCACAAGGTCTGCGCCACCCTCTAACAGATGGGTGGCAAACGCGTGCCTCAACACATGGGGAGACAGTTTTGCTGGGTCCATGCCTATCTGTTTGGCCAGGTTTTTCAACAAGGTGCATACATATTGTCGCGTCAGGGGTTGCCCCTGGGATGACGGAAACAGGTGCAGAGATTCGCGCCCGTGGATCAAAAAAAAGGGGCGCACGCTCAGATAGGCTCTGACAGCCTCTTCACAGGTGCGAGTGGTGAACACAAGCCGGTCTTTTTCCCCCTTACCGCGCACAAAAAGGCCTGCGGTTTTGGAAGGCTGCTGGGTGGTGAGCGACGCAAAGGCACTGACCTTGAGCGCCAAGAGCTCAGACACACGCATCCCGGTGGCATAAAGAAGGCTGAGGCATGCATAAAGGCGTTTTCCTCGCGGCGTGGCGTCGTGGGCGGCCGTGTCTAGTAAACGCGTGACTTCATCAAAGGAAAGAGTTTTGGGCAAGCGCGCGGGCCGTTGTGGAGATTGAATGTTGTGGGTGGGATTGTCTTCGCGCAGGCGGTCTTGCATTAAAAAGCGATAAAATTGTCTGAGCGTCGAGAGGTGGCGATTCAGGGACGTGGCTTTGAGTCCGCGCTCTGTCAGATGCGTTAAATAATCGCGTATATGAGAAGCTTGAACCTCCAAAACAGAAAGCTTAGCCACGTTTGCAAGAAAGTGTTGGAACGACAGCAAATCCTCGCCATAGGAGGCACATGTGCGGGGGCTGGCATTACGCTCGGCCCGCATGGCTTCTAAAAACTGTTCGGCCAACCGTTGAGGGGTGCGCACGTGCTTGTCAGGAGGCGCTGTTGTGTGGGGGAAGGGAGCCTGCATACACTTTACCTGCTGATAACCTGTGCTAATTTAAAGTTAAACGTTTGACTTTTCACTTGCGTTTTTTGTTATGATGACATCTAGGTTCACGATCTTATAACGGTCCTGGGTGGTTTTGAAAAGAGAGAACCTGTCCTCAAGGAGAAAAAGCATGATCAGCCCTTGCTTCCACACCCATGAACACAGAGTACGCCATGTCTGAACGCGCGTCTGTGCTGACGTCTCATCGCGTGACTCTTTATCAGCGCATGCGTGATCTGCTGCGCGCAGAGCGCCACAAAAGACATCAGGATAAGCACCGTTATGACTGGGGTCGCATGGCCCGGCCCTCTCAGAGCGCGCCCGCCGGTGATTGGCGCTTATGGCTGATTATCGCAGGGCGGGGGTTTGGCAAAACCCGCACGGGCGCTGAGACCATCCGGTCATGGGTTGAATCGGGCTGTGCAAAACGGTTGTGTTTGTTGGGTGCAAACATGGACGATGTGCGTAAAGTGATGGTGGAAGGGGAAAGTGGCTTGCTGCAGGTGTGTCCACCGTGGAATCGCCCGACCTTTTATCCCTCAAGAGGCATGCTTGAATGGCCTTCAGGAGCCGTGGCCACGCTTTACAGTGGGCATAACTATGAAAAGCTGCGCGGCCCGCAATTTGATGGGGCCTGGGTGGATGAGTTGGCGAAATTTGATGATCCAGAGGCGGCGTGGGATCAACTGATGATGGGTTTGAGGTTGGGTGAAACCCCGCGCGTGGTGGTGACCACAACGCCTAAGCCATCCCCGTTTTTGCGGCGTTTGTGCACGTTGCCTGGGGCCGTGGTGTCACGGGGCAGCACCTTTGAGAACAAAAAAAATCTCTCATCTTCCTATCTTGAGGCCATGAAGCAACGCTATGAGGGCACGAAACTGGGGAAGCAAGAGCTGGAAGGGCAGTTTGTGGCGGCAGAAGAAAATGCGCTGTGGAGCTATGATTTGCTGAAAAAATGTCGGTGGCCTGAGGGTAAACCCTTGCCCACCTTTGTGTCGTGTTTGGTGGGTGTGGATCCATCGGTGACCTCGGGAGAAAGCAGCGATGAAACAGGCATCGTGGTGGTGGGCAAAGACGCGCACGGGGTTTTATATGTGCTGGAGGACATAAGTGGGCGTATGGATGCCTTGACGTGGGCGCGCCGGGCCATTGATGCCTATAGACGTCATGAGGCTGACGCCATTGTGGCCGAAGTGAATAATGGGGGTGATTTGGTGGCGCGCGTCATTCATGATGTGGATGAAACGGTCTTGGTTCACGCCGTACGGGCCTTGCGGGGCAAATGGATGCGTGCGCAGCCGGTGGCAGCTCTTTATGCGCAAGCCCGTGTGTTTCATGCGGGCGACATGGCAGCCCTTGAGCAGCAAATGATCACCTATACACCACAGGCCTCATCTTCGCCTGATCGCCTTGATGCGCTTGTGTGGGCAGTGTCTGAAATGATTCACCCATCGCACAAGGCTCCCTCAGCCTCCCCAGGGCCCAAAATCTGGAGCCTTGGATGAAGCCTCCCGTTTTTGTGTGAAAAACGTTTGCAAAAGCTGACCCGCCTCGTCTTCCCTCACACCGCCCACATAAGCGGGGGCAAAGCTGGGGCTGGTGTCAAAAAGGCGCGGTCCATGCACAAGCGCGCCCCCTTTGGGGTTATAAGCGCCAAACACAACACGGCCCATCCGCGCCAAGATGAGGCCGGCGGCACAAAACGCACAGGGCTCGAGGGTGACATAGAGCGTGCAGTCTGTCAGAAACGGTGTCTGCAGGGTGCGTAGACCTTCCTGGATAGCCAGCATTTCGGCGTGTGCCAAGGGCGTGCCCAAGGTTTGGGTCAGGTTATGCCCTTCAAAGATCACACGGTCTAAGGGCTCATGGTAGAGCACGGCGCCCACCGGCACCTCATCGCGTATAAAGCTTTGTTTTGCCTGATGAAGCGCAAGCTTCATAAAACCTTGGTGGGAGGATCTTTTTGGGGTGCACATTTAGCAAAAAACGGATTAGAGTGGGGAGAACGACGAGAAGAATGAGGGGGTCCAATCGATGACCATGCCAGCAGAAGATATGAAACATGCTACACAAAATACGGACGAGTGCCTAGAGACCAAGCGCACGACGGTGCCGGCCATGGAATCTTTTCTTCATCAACCTGTGCCTGTGCTTGATCATGGGTTTGTGCGCCTTGTGGATTATATGGGCTCAGATCAATCCATTGTGCAAGCAGCACGCGTATCTTATGGCAAGGGCACCAAGCGCAAAAGTGAAGATCGGGGGTTGATCTTTTACCTGATGCGTCATCGTCATACCACTCCGTTTGAAATGTGTGAAATTAAATTTCATGTGAAAATGCCCATTTTTGTGGCTCGGCAATGGGTGCGGCACAGAACCGCCAACATCAACGAATATTCAGCCCGCTATTCTATTTTGAGCAAAGAGTTTTATGTGCCCGAACCTGATCACATGGCCGCCCAATCTGAATCCAACAGTCAGGGTCGCATGCCCGAACCTTTGCCGCCGGATCAGGTGAATTCTTTGCTGTCTCTTTTGCGCCGTGATTCGCTGCAGTGTTATGACACCTATATGTCGCATATGAACATGACAGACACGGGTGAGCCCGTGGACCCTGAAAAAGATGGGTTGGCGCGCGAGCTGTCACGCATGAACCTCACCCTCAACTATTACACCGAGATGTATTGGAAGATTGATTTACACAATTTGTTCCATTTTTTGCATTTGCGCGCAGATTCTCACTCACAGTGGGAAATTCAGGCCTATGCAAAAGCCATGTTGCCTATGGTGAAGGCCTGGGTGCCGGTGGCTTTTGAAGCGTTTCAAGAATATCGTCAAGGAGGCGTCTCTTTTTCCAAAAGTGGTTTGAAGGTAATCCAAAAGCTGATTCGCGGTGAACTCGTGAAGCGGGAAGACACATCCCTGTCCCAGCGGGAATGGTCAGAGATGATGGCGACCCTTGAGGTGGACGAAAGCCGCCACACGTAACGCTCAGGTTTAGGCGCATTGATCATGTGAGCAATCAAAGGGCAAGGCCATGTTTCTAACCCGTGAGCAACGCGCTGCGGTCAATCCGCACATCAGTGCTTGGGTCGAAGCATCAGCGGGGTCAGGAAAAACCCGCGTGCTGACAGATCGCCTGCTGGCCTTGATGATTGAGGGGGCCGACCCTGAGCGGCTGCTGTGCTTAACCTTTACCAAGGCCGCGGCTTCAGAAATGGAGGCACGCCTTAAAAACCGTCTTTCCACCTGGTCACTCATGGCGGATGACGATGTGCGTGACGCCCTCAAAGATTTGGGCCTTGACCCCACAGCTGTGCGTATCAAGCGGGCGAGGTCTTTGTTTGCACGTGTTTTGAATCTTCCTTACGGCGTGCGCATCCAAACCTTGCACAGCTTTTGCGAACGCCTGTTGCGCCGCTTTCCTCTTGAGGTGGGGTTGATCCCCCATTTTCGTGTGATGGACGAATATGCGGCGATGAACCTTTTTCGCACTGCGTTTGACCACGTCCTGACGCAACAGGTATCCATACAAGGGGCGCCTCAAGAGTTGAGTCAAACCCCCGCCTTAACCCCTATCCAAGCACCTACCCAACTTATGCAGGCGCTCACCCACTTATCTGAAACCATGAGTTATGGCCAGCTATGTGACATGTTGTGGGATCTGTTGGGCCAGCGCCGCTTTGCCACATCTGTGGGCCAGGGGAGGGACATGGCCGCCATGAAACGCGCCTTGGGCCTTGAGGACGAACATAAAGAGGCCTATGTGGCCGCCTTTATAGAACGTACGGATCAAAAAGCCTATCAACGCCTTGTGGAAGCTCTTGATGTACGGGACGGCTCTCAAGGCCTGTCACCCTCTTTGCAAAAAACAAGAGACCTCATCAGCGCCATGCTCGACAATCCCTGTGAAGAAACATACGCTGCGGCGGCCTTCGTGTTTCTCACCAAAGAGCATAAGGCCAGGCAGCGCGCACTGCCTTCAAAAATGGCAACAGTCGCTGTGTGTGAGGAGATGACCTGTGACGCATTTGTGGTCCAAGAAACCCAGCGTTTTTTAGATTTTGTGGATAAAGTCCACGCCTACCGCGTGTGCGCGGAGTCAGAGGCCCTGGTGGTGTGCTTTGAGGCGGTGTTGCGTCGTTATGAATCAGAAAAAAAGGCCCACGGCGTCATGGATTATGAGGATCTGATTGCCAAGACATCGGCCCTGCTGGCGGCGGGAGATGCCTGGGTAGCCTATAAAATTGATGGCGGCATTGACCATATTCTTGTGGATGAAGCGCAAGATACAAGCCGGCTCCAGTGGCAGGTGATCGGCGGGCTTATGGACATTTTTTTTGAGGGCAGCGATGTGCATAAAACCCTGTTTGTGGTGGGGGATCCGAAACAGTCTATCTATAGCTTTCAGGGCGCCGATCCGCGTTTGTTCCATGATATGCGCACTGTGCTTGAGCATAAACTGAAGCGCCTCTCGCGGCCTTTTCGGCACTTGCGCCTCAACACATCCTTTCGCTCTGTGCCCACCATTTTATCAACGGTGGATCAGGTGTTTCGCCACCCTAACGCGCACAAAGGCGTTGGCCCTGTGCAGCATCAGGTTTGTGATACCTATAAAAATGCGCAAGGGTCTGTGACCTTGTGGCCATTGCTGGGCAAAAACAAACAGGACGATCCGGATGGATACACACCGCCGCAAGATGTGCGCTTGGCCTTAACGGTGGTGATGTCTGTGCAAAAGTGGTTGCAAGAGGGATTGTGGCTTGAGACAGCGCAAAGAGCGCTGCGCGCCCAGGATGTGATGATTTTGGTGCGCAAGCGGGGCCCTTTGGTGGATGCGCTCACCCGGCTGTTCAAAGAAGCAGGCATTGCTGTGCTGGGGCAAGATCGTTTTACGCTCACAAAAACACTGGTGGTTCAAGATTTGTTGGCGTTAGTGCGCTTTTGCATGACGCCAGACGATGATCTCACCTTGGCCACCGTACTGAAGGGGCCGCTTATTGGTCTTACGGAAGAAGAGTTGTTCACGGCCTGTCAGCGCCCTCAAGGGGATCGCGTGTGGGGCCATCTCAAAACGTTGTCACAGCCGTGGGCCCGCGCGGCGCATCAAAAGCTTACGGCTTACCGTGAAAAAGCCACCACGGCGACGCCTTTTGCGTTTTTCACCCATGTGTTGTGGACGCAGGGCGGTGCTCGCTTATTTTTGCAGCATGGCGGTGAGGACGTGCGTGATATTTTGAAAGAGTTTCTCACCCTCATCAGCGCCGAAGAACCCAAGGTGGGCTATAGCCTCGAGCGTCTTTTAGGGCACATTGAGGCGCAAGATGTCACCATTAAGCGTGATCCTTCCGTCAAGGCACTTGGGGTGCGCATTTTGACCATTCATGGCGCCAAGGGATTGGAGGCGCCGCTTGTGATCATTCCGGAAGCTTCTCATTTTCAGCCTCCCGCCCAAAAACTCTTGTGGTGCCCGGCCGCTGACGTGCACATCCCGGTGTTCATGCGACCTTCGTTGCCTCAGGCACTTCAGGCTTATAAAGCCGGGATGAATGCGTCGTTAGATGAGGAAGGTTGCCGGCTTTTTTATGTGGCGCTGACCCGGGCTCAAGAGCATCTGGTGATAGCGGGCACAGAAAAAGCACGTGGATATGGCCATTCGTGGCATGCGTTGATGGCGCATGCCTTAACGGCAGAGGGGGCGTGTGACGCTTCAACAGAACATGAAGAAGAGACACAAGAGCAGACGCAAGGGCCCCGTGTTCACACCCATGGCCGTATGACTTTTTCAACAGCGCCTACAGACCAAGAGGCAGGAAATCAAGAAGCGGACCTATCCATCGCGCACGAGGCAAGCCAAGCACGCACCCTGCCTGAGGGCGACAAGTCGTTCTCCATGCCCGTATGGTCTTCGTTAGCAGGCTCGTCTTTGCACATCCCTATCATCACACCGTCTTCACGGCAAACTTCAGACACGGCCAACACGCCGCCCACGTATGCACGGAGGAAAGAAACAGATGCAGCGCCATCACGACCTCGGGCGCAGGCCGCAGCGTATGGGCAAGCGGTGCATGGTTTATTGGCGGTGTTGCCCGGTGTGCCTCAGGCCGCATGGGCGCGCAAAGCCCAGGATGTGTGTGCCTGGTTTGATCTATCGCCTGAGGATGTGCTTACAGCCCTGGAAGAAGCCTCTGCGGTCTTGCGCGATGCCCGTTTCTCTTTTTTGCACGATCCTCACGCGCGCCGTGAGGTCGCCCTCAGCGCCCTGGATGCAGTCCCCCCATGCGTGAGCCATATAGACCACCACAAGCGTGGCGAAGGGGCGTTGGCACCGGGCGCGGCCTTTCCGTTATCCGTTTCCTCAGAGCCGTTAGAGGAGGCGCAGGTGATGATATCGGCTCGGCTTGATTTTTGTCTCGCCCGGCCCCATGAAGTGATGGTGATCGATTTTAAAACAGACCGACATCCTCCCGCCCAGATGCCTGACACTTATGCTCAACAGCTTGGTATGTATACGGCCCTTTTGAAACCATTATACACACAGCCCGTACGCGCCTATGTCTTGTGGACGCACACCCGTCACCTGATGCAGGCCTCGCTTAAAGAAAAGGGGCAACAAAGCGTTTGACAAGGCCCGGGGGATTCTTATACCCTGGGGTGAAGGTGTTCCTTGCGAGCACGGATGTTTTTGAAGGGATAATGACGTTTCTATGAGCAAGAGGCTTTCATCGAAGTATAAAATTGATCGCCGCTATGGTGTCAACTTGTGGGGTCGTGAGAAGAGCCCTGTGAATTTGCGTGATTACAAACCTGGTCAGCACGGCGTGAAAGCACGCGCGGGCGGTGGTGGGGGTGGTGGTAAGACCTCGCCCTATGGGTTGCAGTTGGCGGCCAAGCAAAAATTGCGTGGCTATTATGGCGGTATTCGTGAAAGCCAATTTCGCAGGTTTTATAAAGAAGCTGCACGCTTGACAGGGGATACGGGTGAAAATTTTATTGGCCTATTGGAACGTCGTTTGGATGCTGTGGTCTATCGCATGAAGTTTGTGCCCACCATTTTTGCTGCGCGTCAATTTGTGAACCACGGTCATGTGACCGTCAATGGTAGGCTTGTGAATATTCCGTCCTATTTGGTGCGTGCGGGGGATGAGATTGAGGTCAAAACAGCCTCTAAATCCCTGACCATCGTTTTGGAGGCAGCGGTCTCGCCCGAGCGTGATGTGCCTGCCTATTTAGAGGTGGATAACAAAAAAATGAAGGGCGTGTTCGTGCGCATCCCTGCACTGGCTGATGTTCCCTATCCTGCGCAGATGGAACCTCACCTGATCACAGAGTGGTATGCCCGCCGCGTTTAACATCGCGATTTTTTTGTGTTGAACAACCTTGTGCTGACCAATTTTGGTGTTGAATAGCGTTGCGATTAGCTATCTTAGGTTAACATCTTAAGGTGGCCATTCTGCGTTAACCACCTTGCGTTAACCACCTTGCGCGGCATATTTTGTTGTTGGGTGCGTGCATTTTGGCCTTAAAAACCTTCTTTTTTTAAGGTGATGCCTGGGCATGAAGGCCTGTGCCTGTGTTTAGTCTGCAGATATAACCCTGACCCATGTCTTGTTACGTTCCGCATCTTCGGGCATGAAAACAGGGCCCCACTTATCCGCAAATGCATTAAGCGTGTTGATTGTTTCTGGAGCTTCAAGCCCCTGAACACCAAGCTTTCCCACAATGTCTGATGTCGTAGACGCACCAAAGGCTTCCTTAAGCTCCTCAAGTGCCCGTAGAGGTAAGGATTGGCCTTGATTGCTGAGGGCGTTGAGTATGTGCATTGCCCGGTTTTTCTTGGCTTGACGTACCTTTTCTTCCTTTATAGCCAGATCAGCCTCAGCCTGTTGAAGTGTTCTGTTTGCTTCCTCTATCTTTTGCTGAGCCTTGCGCTCTTGTGCGGGCAGGGTCTTCGCTAATGTAGTAAACGTATCGATTGCATTAACCAGCTCCTCTTCAAATCTCTGTGCCTCCTGTTCAACCCTCTTTTTTTCTCCTTGCTTAAAGAAATTGCCGGGAAAAGGAGATAGCGTGTTTCCAGCGCGTGTGAAAAGGGGATTATCAGTATCAGCACTATCTTTGGGAGTCATTTTTGTGAGACCGGCTTTTCTGCCTTCTGTGTGCGCCACATGGTGATGTTGCCTAGACTCTCTCGTGGCATAAAGGGCGGAAGTGCTGAGGGTTGTGGCGCCGATAAGCACCATCAAAACAACATGATATCTCATAAAAACAATCCTTATCCAAAAAAACCAATAAAAATAACAATGATAGATTTATTATAGAAATCATGCGTAAAAAACACGTAAAAACAATTGCTTATAAAAAATTACTCCTTTTTTGTCAAAAAATAATTGATTTTCTATGGGATAGAGGCAGGGTTGTGCCTGCCCCTCCGACATCAAGAACCAATCCGCTCATTTTGGCTAACAGGGGACGCACACGGTCTCATCACAGACCGCACCCACAGGTGGCGTGAGAAGAAAAAAGCGCGAGGCGTTCTTTGGGTGCGTGTGCGCATGTCACACAGGGCCCCCCGTTTTATTCAGCAGATGCGTCAGAGATTTCCTCAAGCTCAGGGAGCGTTCCTAGCGACCTTCCTACCCAATCTTGATCCAAGATGTCAGCGTAACGTTTATCAAGCTCGTAGAAGCGTTTGAGGAGCAAAGGGTCATACAGTCTGTCATTATTATGTATGATGGTGGCTATTACTCTTGAGTCTAGAATGCTGCCAAGGGGATGTGTGTGACGATCAATATTCTCTGTTTTCATAAACAGTTTTTCCATCTCATCCATAATGGGCTTGTCTATGAAAGGAGCCTTTGTGAAAAGCTGGGATAACGCATGGATAGCGCGTAAGCGTTCATGGAGAGCATGAGGGAAGGGATGAAGCCCGTGTGCAAAGGGAATCTCTCCTATGGCCGGAGGAAAATATAACCCATCCCTGTGGGAAGACAAAGGTGGAAGGGCGTGCGGGAGATGCTTATCATCCACCACAATCTTTGCGCGTACCTCTTCAAGGGGGGGGTAGATGGGGGAGACGGGCCATACACAGACGGTGTCGTGAAAGCTGTCAACATTGCCAGAGAAAAACCAAAATATACATACTTCATGATTCATACTTACCAAAAGAATCTATATATATCATTCTCGTCATATTTTTTTAATAATCAATAAAATCAATAAGATAAGGTGGTGAGGGCATAGGTTGATCAATAACCTTGCGTTGCAACGCCATGGCTGCGCTGTAACGCTAATGCAGCGTCTTTTTGATGTGTACAAAAAGGAAAAGGTGCTGCAGAAAAGGGCGCCACAGCCTGTTGACATGTTGGGCCGCCTCATATTTGGCGTTTTATGCCTGGGGATAGACAGGTCATGGTTGTTTTTCTTCATGAAAAAAAGTGTATCATTTCTGTCTGTTCAATAAAAACGTGGTGTGATGACCAAATAGTCAAAGTATTCCTTAATCTTTATTCTTTATTTTTATTTTGAAGGACATTGGATGCATGAGAGTGTTTGATACATGGGCCGAAAAGCACGCACATTTCTTGTTGCTTTGTTTGTTTTTGTGTGGCTTCCGAAGTGTATGTATGCGCCTCCACAAGCTAACGTACCTTTGTCACAGGTAAGGCCCATTGGGTATGTTGACAATCGTACGCATTTTCGCGGCTTTTCTTTTTCTGTTTTTCAAGGGTTTGAAACCTGGGGAACGCCCATTTCCCTGACCCACAAGATCAAATATAGCGACGACCTGGCCATTACAGGGTTTCGCGGTGGACTGGCGTTGGGCTATTTCTTTGAAATTTACAATGGCGCCTTTTTTCTTGAGGCCGCTGCCGCCACCAACCCGATGAAAGAGGTAAACATTGGGCAAATTTTTGACAACCTGCAGCCTATGGTAACGCTAAGACGATCAGATGTGAGCGCATCAGGCACACTGGGGTTGGGCAGCAAGCTCACCAAAAACACGGCGTTTTTTTTGATTGCTGGCGTTGATGCTGCCATGGCCACCATTGACGTGATTGATGACCCTGAAGCCTTTGTGCAAGATTTTAATAATCGCACCACACATGAGCCCCCTATTACAGCGAATACTGTGTTGCCACAAACAAGAGACCCTGCTGTCAATTTGCCTGCAACGCCTCCTGCTCCCCCAGCGCCTTATGCCTGGGCTGAAGACAGGTTTACTCAACCGGCCCAAGGCCTTTCTGCGGCCATTAGTGATATGAACCAAAATCCCTACACCATGACCCGCAAGCGCTTGCCCATGCTTACGGGACGCTTAGGATTTCGCATTGCCTCCATGGTGAATGAGCATGTGTCTTTCCAAATTGAATTTGCCGGGCGGTGGTCGCATATCTCCATGCCTAATTCCTATATCAACACCATCAAAACCAGCGGGATCGATTGTCAAATCCGCCTTGGCTATCACTTTTAAAGGCATGGGTGAGGTTGAATCTGCGCGCCTAGCAAGCCGGCGCACTTTTTTGCCACATGTTGACGGTAAGCTCAAGAAAATGATCCCCATGTTACCGGAGGGTTGACTTCACGTGATCCTTAAGTGGGGGGCAATAGATATCAGGCTGGCGCTCACATTACCCTCAGCGAAGGCATGCACCAGTTTGTCAAGCCCTATGCTTCTGCTTCTCACGCACGTTGCTGTGTGGCCGGTGGGTCGGGGATGTCACGCTGTTTGTTCCGGTGGGGGCAATAGCGTAGGGCTTCAGCAATATGCACTTTGTGGATGTCCTCTTGCCCGGCAAGGTCGGCAAGGGTGCGGGCCACACGCAAAACGCGATGATAGGCCCGGGTCGATAAATGCCATGTGTGACTGGCTTGACGCAACAGGGTGAGGCCGCTAGAGGTAAGCTCCAGAAAAGGTTGAAGATCTGCAACAGGCACGTGGCCGTTCATCCAGCGTCGAAAGGATGAGATTTCTTTCAAGCGTTCCTTTTGACGCGCTTGGGCGGCCAACACCCGCTTTTGGATGACGCTGCTACTTTCAGGCTCGCCTTGACCTTCTTGCTCAAAGGGTGAGAGGGCCGGGACATGAACCTCAAGATCGATGCGGTCCATCAACGGACCTGAAAGGCGGGCTTGGTATTTTTCTCCACACACCGGGGCTTTACGACATTGCTTATGCACAGTGCCTAAATAGCCGCAGGGACAAGGATTCATGGCCGCCACAAGCTGTGTATGGGCCGGATAGGTGATGTGCGCGTTGGCCCGGGCAATAGTGATCTCGCCTGACTCAAGGGGTTGCCGCAACGATTCAAGGAGTGGGCGCGAAAATTCGGGCAATTCATCCAAAAACAACACACCCTTGTGGGCCAGCGACAGTTCACCAGGCTTGCTTCGATGTCCGCCCCCCAAAAGCGCCGGCACAGACGTGGCATGATGCGGCGCCCGAAACGGTCTTTGGGTTAAGAGTGTGTTGTCGGTAAGGGCGCCAGCCAGGCTGTGTATGGCCGTGACTTCCAATGATTCTTCAGGGGTAAGGGGCGATAAGATGGACGGCAAACTTTCTGCCAGAAGCGATTTGCCTGATCCAGGCGGCCCCACCATCAACACATTGTGCCCCCCGGCCGCTGCAATTTCAAGCACCCGTTTTGCTGTATCTTGCCCCAAAATATCTTTCATATCGCGTTGAGACGATGTGTGTTTTTTTATGATAGCTTGGGGCCTGGACAACACCTGGGTGCCCTTGATGTGATTGATGATGTCCAGCAGATGGGGCGCGGCAATGATGGTTAAGTCACCCACCCATGCGGCTTCTGCCCCTCCTTCTTGTGAGCATATCAACCCCTTATGCACTGATGACGCATGAAGCGCGGTGGATAGCGTACCCCACGTTTTAAGAATCTGTCCATCCAGAGCTAATTCACCAACAGCAATGAATTGGTCCATAAACCCGGCATCTAAGGCGCCAATCGCTGTTAATAGCCCCAACGCAATGGGAAGATCATAGTGCGTGCCTTCTTTTTGAAGATCGGCAGGCGACAGGTTGATGGTGATCCGTTTGGGAGGCAGCGCCAAACCCATGCCATAAAGGGCCGCCCGCACACGCTCTTTAGATTCGGCCACTGCCTTATCGGGAAGCCCTACAAGATGAAAGGCCGGCAACCCCGACGCCAGCTGAACCTGCACATCCACAGATGTCACATGAAGGCCCCTGAAACAGACCGTTGCCGTGCGCGATAGTTTAAGCATACCCATGCTGAAGCCTCTTATGTCTAAGAGATAGATATAGACGAAAGCTTCTAGAATAGAAAGAATAAAGTCAAAAAAAATGCACAGAAGGCAATTTTGCCCTATATTTTTATAAATAACTGTTATTGTTAGTTTTTTATGACAGATTATTTGTTATCATTAAAAAGCTTTACCTGTGTCTTGGTGAAGGATGTGACAGTAAATCCGTCTATCAACTCATGAAAAAGAGCGTGCCAATTAAGCTCAACATGCAGGCGCATAAGGGCCGAGCCAATGCCCACGGCTGCGCGATCGAGGAACACAAATTCTTTGGGCGGCATCATGCCTCCTTTTTCGCGCAAGAGCTTATGCACCTCTTCGGCAGTTTTGCGGCCTATCTCGCCTGAAGGGTCGGTGGTGATGAGGCGTGAGCGGTTATCAAGCAGGGGGTCATAGAGAAAACGGGCCCACAAGGTGAGCGGTTCGTAGAGATCATGGGATAGCTGGGTAAAGCCCAATTGCTCATAAGCTTCTTGAATGGTGGCTTTATGGTTTTGCTCAAGACCTTTGAACAGGTGCAAGATGCCCGCCACCGTTTTGGCTTTAAAGACGCGGACACAGCCAAAATCCAGCATATTGAGGGTGCGGTCATGGGGGCTGAGGGTGTAGTTACCCAGGTGAGGGTCACCATGCAGCAGGCCTGCCGTATAAAGGGGGCGCCACCAGGCTTGGAACAGACGCGTGGCGATATCTTGCCGCACAGAAGCTGAGGCCTTGCAGAAGGTAAGAATGGAATCACCCTCCAGCCAAGACATGGTCAAAAGGCGTTTGGTGGAAAGATTCGCAAAAACCTTGGGCACAGCCACGCCCTGTTGTTTTTTGCTAAGAATTTGTTCAAACCAGCGGATATGTCGCGCTTCCTGCTCATAATCAAGCTCTTCATAAAGGCGTTCTTTGATTTCCGCTTGAAAATTGTCTGTGAGAATAGCGCCGCCATAGCGTTCATAGATTTTGCAAAGCAGGGAGAGGTGTTTGAGATCTGTCTGAATGGCTGAGGCCATGTCTGGATATTGGAGTTTGAGCGCCAGCTCGTGTCCATCGCGTGTGGTGGCTTTATGGATTTGACCCAAGGAGGCGGCAAATATAGGTTTGTCATCAAAGTGCGCAAAGTGTGTGCGCCACTGGGGGCCTAATTCGCCCTTCATACGCCGTTTCGCAAAAGAGGGTCCCATGGGCGGGGCGTGGGCATTTAAAGTTAAGAAAGCATCTGCATAAGCAGGGGGGAGCATGCCGGGCACGGTGGCCAGGATTTGTCCAATCTTCATGATGGGGCCTTTCAGGTGACCCAATTCTTGGGCCAGCGTTTGCGCAAAAACCTGTTCATCAGGGGCGAGGCGCAGGCGCTCTTCCATATTTTGCAAAAAAACGCGGCCCAAAGTGCGCGCCGTGCTCCACGTACGACTCCATTTTGTGGGTGGCTCTTTGGGGTGATCCATACAGGCAAATTCATAGACCGTTGAGGTGAGTGTAACAAAAAAAACTATTCCCATGTTAATGATAACAATCAGACAGAAGGGCAGGCAAAAATCTTTTAAAACAAAACATGGGTGAATCTTTATAGATCGATGATAGGGTTTTTGTTAGGTTGGTTGGAAACTCAGAATGTGCGAGTCTGTCCATGCGTTGTTTGTTACGCCTTTGTGTTCTTTTGGCTTTGTGGGCATGCGCTGTCTCAAAGGGCGCTGTTCTTGTGGGCGCGTCGGCAGAGCGCGTGACGGCCATCGCCATGCGCGGAGAGCCCAAGCACGCCAAAGGGTTGACGCATTTCTCTGTTTATAACCCTGATGCGCCCCAAGGTGGGCATGTGCATTTTGCGGAAATCAAGCATGTGTTTGACACAGTCAACCCCTTTGCTTTTGGGGCCAACTGCGCCCAAGGGGTGGGGCGCTATCACTTTCTCACGTTTGACACATTGATGGAAAAAGCTCCCAATGAGCCCTTTTCCCTTTATGGGCGTTTGGCAAAATCTGTCATATTAGCGCCGGATCGTTCGTCCATTACCTTCTATCTTGATCCACGCGCGCGCTTTCATGATGGCTCGCCTGTGTTGGCATCTGATGTGAAAGCCACGTTCGAAATTTTGGCAGAAAGGGCCGGGCCGGCCTATAAACTTTTTCATGCCAAAATTAAAAGCATTGATATTCTTGGCAAGCGTGTTGTGCGTATTGTGTTCTATCCCTTGGCTGATGGAAACTATGATAAAGAAGCCCCCTTTACGGTGGCGATGCGCGCTATTTTATCTGAAAAAGATATAAAAAATCGTGATTTTAATCAAGATCCCTTGCGACCCCTGATGGGAAGTGGTCCATACACGATCGAATCGGTGGATCCGGGCCGATCTATCACCTTTGTGCGTGCGCGCAATTATTGGGGCCATGATCTTCCGGCCCTGAAGGGGTTATACAATTTTGAGCGCATTACCTATGACTATTTTTCCTCTGATGTGGTGGCGTTTGAGGCCTTTAAGGCGGGCCTGGTAGACCATTGGGTGGAGACATCACCGCAGCGGTGGGCGTCGGGGTATGATTTTCCGGCAGCAAAGCGCAATGCCGTGGTGCGCACACCTGTGTTTTTCAAAGATGCTGCCATTGTCACTTTTTTGGTGTTCAACCTCAAGCGCGCGCCGTTGCATCATCGCCACGTACGGTTGGCATTAGGGGGGTTGTTTGACTTTGAATGGATGAATAAAAACCTTCATCATAACACCTACAGCCGCAACGCCAGCCATTTTGCTGTGATGCCCTTTGAGGCGAAAGATCCCATCACGGCAGCAGAAAAAGGCGCTCTGATGGCTCTGCCTGATGTGCCGTCCTATGCTTTTGAGCCCATGCCCACACTGACGAAAACAAAAGGTGATGGCAACATTCGACCTTTGTTGGGGCCATCCCAGGCGCTGTTTAAGAAGGCCGGTTGGGCCTATCGAAAGGGGGCCCTACGGCACATCAAAACCGGCAAGCCCATGACCTTGACGCTGGTGATCACCGATCGTCGTTTTGAAAAGCTGGCCCTTATGTACAAGCGGGGGTTAAAGAAAGCAGGCGTGACCTTAACCATCAAGCTTGTCGACAGCGCGCACTATCAAAAACTGCTGGCACAACGGGACTATGATATGATCATTACCAGTTATGGGACGGGCCTTTCCCCCGGCATCGAGCAACAACTTTATTATGGAAGCTATTTTGCGGATGTGCCTTCGCGCAACCACGCCGGGGTCAACAGCAAAGCCATTGATGCCGTGATTGATAACATGATTCGCGCAGATAGCCACGAAGCTCAGGTTTTTTATTGTCAGCTCTTAGATCGTTTGTTGCGTGTGGGCTATTATATGGTACCACTGGGCTATAAATCGTCGTCTGATGTGGCGTTTTGGCGCTGCCTGGCCCATCCGCCTCTGAAAACCCATTTTATTCCCTCCATTTATGCATGGTGGTGGGTGCCTGGATGCAAAAAGCAATAGCTCGTTAGCATGATCGACTCTTAAAGGCGCACGCGCGGTTCTGTCAGATAGATAGCGGGCGCGTGGAGCGCGTCTTTTAGGGCGTGGCAAAATTGAACTGATGTACCCAGCGCGTATCGTTGGCAAAAAAGGAGCGCAGGTCTTGGATGTTGTATTTCAGCATCGTCAAACGCTCTACGCCCATGCCAAAAGCCCACCCCTGATAGCGCTGAGGGTCAAGGTTCATTTCTTTCAGCACATTCGGATGAACCATGCCGCACCCCAAAACCTCCAGCCACTTTTGATGATGGCGGCTTTCAGGGTTATGAGGGTCGTCAAACAACACGTCCACCTCAGCTGAAGGCTTTGTGAACGGAAAGAAGTTAGGGCGAAAGCGCAACTTCATGGGGCGCTCAAAAAAGGTGTTAAGAAAAAATTCAAGGCACCATTTCAGGTGACCCATATGAATGCCAGGCTCAATCACTAAGCCTTCAATTTGGTGAAACATCGGTGTGTGTGTGGCATCATAGTCATCGCGATAGACCTTGCCAGGGGCGATAATGCGCAAGGGCGGCCTTTCTTCGGCCAAGGTGCGTATTTGCACGCTGGAGGTGTGTGTGCGAAGCAACAACGCGCGATCTTGAATATAAAATGTGTCATGGGACAAACGCGCCGGGTGGTGAGCCGGAATGTTAAGGGCCGTAAAATTGTGATAGTCATCTTCAATCTCAGGCCCTTGGCGCACGGAAAAATCCATTCTTTCAAAAATGCGCACCATGTCTGCCATGGCTTTCGAAAGCGGGTGATAGCTGCCAAGGCACGCATCCGCAGGTGAAGGGGGCAGGGTCACGTCACAGGCATCTTGCTCAAGCTGGGCGAGACGTTCTGATTCTTGCAAAAGGCGATACTTTTCTTTCCACAGGGCATGAAAATCGGCCTTTATTTGGTTTAAGCACGCCCCTTTTTCTTGACGCTCAGCGGGCGTGAGGTTCTTGAGTTTTTTCATCTCAAGGGTGAGGGCGCCATTTTTTCCCGAAAAAGCAAGGCGTACGGTCTCAAGATCATGCAGTGTGTTGGCTTGCGTAATGCGTTGCGCAAAAGTCTCTAGATTGATCGTTTCCATACCTTTTGTTCTATACACGAAGTCAGGCAGCGGGATCAACAAGAAAACACAAGATCTTTCAGCAAAGGCAGACCTTGTGTTTTCTTGACCTAAGGGGGCACTCCCCCCACTCAGGTGTTAAGACTTTGTTTTGGGCTTGCGGGGGCCGGGTGAGGCTTTTGTTTTTTTGGGCTTGGTGCTTGGAGAGTCAGGTGCAGGGGTGGCTGGGCTGATTTCGTTCGCAGCCTTTTGCGCACCTTTAGAAGGCTGCCCCTTTCCTGCCAGCTTATCAAGAAGTTTAAGAGAAGAGGGTGACAGTGATTCATCACGCACGCCTTGATTTTCTTCAAGGCTTTCCCGATAGGTTGCATACCACACAATAACACATGAAATGAGGGCAAGACTGATGGCCCAAAAGGCATACCACATAGATATCTCCTAATATAACTCGTGCGATTTCTTTTGAATGTCCTGCTTACTGACAGGACCCTTTAAGACATCATAGACCCAAGATGCTAACCAGATCATCAACGGCACAAAAATAAGGGCAGAAATCAGCATAATAATCAGAGTAAGGCGACTGCTTGAGGCATCCCACAAGGTGAGACTGTGATTCACATTGGTGAGCGACGTGAGCAAAATAGGATAATTACCCAAACCCACACTGGCAATCACCATGGCCATCCGGACACAGCTCACCACAAAGGCCCAAAAGGCATGCTTGAGATACATTCTGTGAATCAATACAGTGAGGCCAATGAAGCACACAAGAGAAATCAAGGTGCCTGCAGATAAGGGCAACCAACTCAAAAAATCTTTGGCCGGCTCCACAGCTAATACAGATTTAGCCAAAGGGTTGGAAGGCATGTCTGTGCTCATGATGACATCGCGCAAGGGAATGGTGACGCGCCACACACACAAGAACACAAAGTACATCACAATGCTGGCCCACAACCGCAAGGGGATAAAATCCTGAACCTTCTTTTTTAAGGAGCCCTCTGTTTTGACACACAAATAAAGCGCGCCGTGGGTGACAAAAAGTAAAAGCCACACAAACCCTGAAGCCAGCGCGAGGGGGTGAAAGAGACTTGGAAGGTTGTTGTAGGCAATGAGCCGCAGATTGTCGTCAAACTCAAAGTAGGCACCACTGACAAGGGCACCAAGGACCAAGCCAAAGCATAACGAAGGAATAACGCCGCCTAAAAAGAGGCACGCATCCCACATGCCGCGCCATTTGGTGTTTTCAAGCTTGCTGCGGTATTTAAAGCCCACAGGCCGCAAAATCAGCGACGCCAAGACAAAAAACAGCGGCAAGTAAAACCCTGTAAACAGTGCGCCATATAATAACGGCCATGCTGCAAAAATAGCGCCTGCCGCGAGGATAAGCCAAGCTTGGTTGCCTTCCCAGACAGGCCCTACGGTGTTAAGGAGCACGCGTCGCTCTTCGTCTTTTTTGGATACAAAAGGCATCAGGGATGCTACACCGAGGTCAAAGCCATCTGTGAGTGCAAAGATCCAAAAAATGACACCCAACAATACCCACCAAATGATACGCAAGACGGTATAATCAAATAAGATGTCCATGGTCTGTGTGTTCCTTCTTTATTCTGTCACGGGTTCAGATTTGGGTTTGACATGGCTGCCGCCACCATCATGTCCAAAGGCTTTATCAGGGCCTAAGCGGACATATTTGATCATCAAGAAGAGATCAACCACAAGCAAGGTTGTATAGAGAAGGATAAAGCCGCCCAGGGTGGTGAACAACAGGGAGTGAGGCAATTGAGAGGCCCCCAGATAGGTGGGCAAAATCCGGTCAATGGCCCACGGTTGGCGCCCACATTCAGCCACAATCCATCCTGAGGATGATGCCATCCAAGGCAAAGGAATGGCCAGCATACCAATGCGTAAAAACCAATCCTTGTTGTCCAAAAGCACGTCTTTGCGCATCCACATAAAAGCCAGCGCAAAGAAGGCCACAAAAAAGAGGCCACACCCCACCATAATGCGGAAGCAAAAGAAAATGAGAGGCACGTTGGGGATCAAGTCATGCGCGGCCCGTGTGATTTCTTCATTGGTGGCTTCAGACACATTCTCTGTGTGCCGTTTAAGTAAGAGGGCATATCCCAGATATTTTTGCTGATCTAAGACCGTTTGCTTGGCCTCTAAATCCGCAGGGTTCTTTTTGAATTGTTCAAGGGCTGTATAGGCCATAATGCCTTTGCGTATGCGCGGCTCGGCTCGCTCAACAATGTCGCGGATGCCAAGCACAGGTGTGCTGAAAGAACGCGTGGCAATCAAACCCATGATATAAGGGATTTTAATGGCGTATTTTGTGCGCTCTTCTTGCATATCGGGCCAACCAATGACGGTGAGGCTGGCTGGCGGCGCTTCTGCGCGCCATTTGCCTTCCATGGCGGCCAGTTTCATTTTTTGTGAGTGACCCACGGTATAGCCGCTTTCATCGCCTAAGAAAAGGACGGAAAGAGAGACAAACAAGCCAAAACATGTGGAGACCCACAAAGACCGTTTGGCAAACTCAATATGCCGGCGTTGGTAGAGATAGTAAAAGCTGACGGCTGTTACAAACATGGCGCCTGTGGTATAGCCCGCATTGACGGTGTGCACAAACTTGCATTGCGCCGTGACGTTGAAAATCACATCATAAAGCGAGCGCAGCTCCATGCGCATGGTTTCTGGGTTGAAGAAGGCGCCTTTGGGGTCTTGCATCCACCCGTTGGCCACCAAAATCCAAAACGCAGAAATAGAGGTGCCCAAGGCGAGGCCCCACGTGCAAATGAGGTGCGCTCTTTTGGATAGGCGGTCCCAGCCAAAGAAAAACACGCCCACAAGCGTGGCTTCAAGGAAAAAGGCCATCATGCCTTCAATGGCAAGCGGCACACCAAAAATATCACCCACATAGTGGGCATAATAGGACCAGTTGGTGCCAAACTGAAACTCCATGGTAATGCCCGTGGCTACGCCCATGGCAAAGTTAATCCCAAAGAGCATGCCCCAAAATTTGGTCATGTCTTTCCAAATGGGCTTACCTGTGGAGACATAGATGGTCTCCATGATGGCGATGATAATAATCAAACCTAAGGTGAGAGGCACAAAGAGGAAATGATATAAAGCCGTGAGGGCAAATTGGAGGCGGGACAGATCAACGACGTCCATGGGCAATCTCCTTAGAACAATGCGAAACCTTTCTATCTTGCAGCAATTTTTGTGCCACTTGTGTGGGGTTAACGGATCTTTTATGTTTTTTAAAGACAAAATAGAGAGCAATGATGATGGATAGCTTGAACACAAGTGTCCAAAAAATTTTACGGCGAAGGCTCCAAGATGTGTTTGGTGTGTTCACGTGCGGCCATGCATGTTTTTTGGGGCATTGGACACGACTTTTGGCAAAAAAAGCGTTAAGAAGAAAAAACATAAACCAGACATAGCACGAGTTGCGCTTTTATGGGTATCATTATATACCAGATTTAACGTATTTTTGATTTTCTCGGCGATTTCTATGAAATTAAGTTTCTCTTGGTTGAGAGATCATCTAGATACCCCGCTTTCGGCGCATGATTTAGAAAAAAATTTGATGAGCTTGGGGATTGAAGTGTCATCTGTGGAGGATGGGTCTTCCATGTTGAAGGCTTTTTCTGTGGGCAGGATTACGCATGTTAAAAAGCATCCTTCTGCCGATCGCCTTTCTGTCTGTCGTGTGGCGCTGCGTGATGAGGATGTGCACATTGTGTGTGGCGCACCCAATGTGCGCGTGGGCCTGAAGGGCATTGTGGCGCTGCCTGGCACGTGTATGCCCATCTTAGGGCGCACCATTGAAAAAGTGTCTATCCGCGGTGTAGAGAGCCACGGCATGCTGTGTTCTTATGAAGAATTAGGACTGGATGGGCTGGATGACAGGATGAAAAGTGCCTCTTCAGGCATTGCAGATCTTGGGGACGATGTGCCCTTAGACGAAGACGTGGCGCGGGTGTTGGGGCTGGATGACACCGTGTTTTCTTTGGACATTACGCCTAACCGCCCTGACTTATTAAGTGTGTACGGCTTGGCGCGAGAGTTAAGTGTGGCCGATGTGGGTGATCTTAGCCCTCTTTCCACGCCTTCTTTTTCTGAAAGCTCTCAAGAGATCGGACGGACCCTGACCATCACACCAGAAGCGAAAAAGGGCTGTCCTTCCTTTGCCTTAGCGCTGCTTAAGAACGATCAAGGATGGGGGATGGATGAGACGTTGGCAGCCCGTCTTCAAAAAGTGGGAATGTCATCTCAAGGCATGCTGGTGGATGTGACCAACCATTCTATGATGGATACGGGGCGGCCGTTGCACGTTTTTGATGCCGATGTGCTGGAAGGTGATTTGACACTACGCCTTTCAGAAGAAAATGAGTCTTTTGAGGCGTTAAATGGCAAAACCTATACGCTGCAGGCAGGTCATATGGTGCTTGCTGATGCCCGCGGCGTTGTTTCTTTGTTGGGCGTGATGGGCGGGGCGAGGGGGGCCGTTACGCCCTATACACGCTCTGTGTTATTAGAATCGGCGTATTTTGAACCATCATGGATCTCTCGCGCAGCGCGCCACTCTCATTTGATTACAGAGGCCAGTTTACGGTTTGAGCGGGGTGTGGATCCGTGTTCTGTGTTGCCGGGGCTCTATCGTGCGACCCAACGGCTTGTGGATGCGGGTGGGGTACTTAAGGGAATCGTGTCTCAAGGGACGCCTTATCAAGAAAAACCTTCCTTTGTGTTTGATCCACGAGAAATCCAGCGTCTCTCCGGTGTTTCTGTGGATAATGTCACTGTTTTTGCGTTGTGTGAGAAAATGGGCTTAGCGCCAGAAGACCTGATGAAAACAGGGATCCGTGTCACCCCGCCGTCGTGGCGATTTGATATCACCTCGGGCCCGTGCTTGGTGGAAGAGGTGCTTCGCTTTAAGGGGTATGATCATATTCCTACCTGTCCTTTGCCTACGCTATCTTCCCATAAAAAGGGTGATCAGCCCTTTGAGCGCCGGCCGGCGGAAAAAGCCAAAAATCTGTTGATGGCTTGTGGGTTGCGCGAGGTTGTGACGTGGTCGTTTATCTCACGAGATAATGCGGCCTCGTGCGCGCCTGAAGATCAACTTATTTCGTTGGCAAACCCTTGCAGTGACGATATGAGCGTGATGCGGCCATCCTTGTTGCCCGGTCTGCTATCTATCGTGCATCAACACCAAACCCGTTCCATTGATATGGGGCTGGGCGTGTTTGAGGTGGGCCATATATATGACCAGCAAGAGACGCACAGGCAGCGATCTGATGCAGCTTTTGTCATGCCTCCTTCAGGTCGATCGCATTGGTATGACCAACCCCACAATGTGTGGCAGGCTAAGGCTGTGCTTCTTAAGGTGCTTCAGGGCTTGGGCGTGCGGGATACATCATTTCAAATCCATGTGGATGCAGAGGTGTCTAAGGCTTATTCACACTATCATCCTAAGCAAATGGGCGCGCTGCGTCAGGGCAAGAAAACCTTGGCCATATTTGGGGCCTTGCATCCTGATTTTTTGAATCACTATGGTGTGGTGGGCCCTGTATATGGAGCGGAAGTGATGTTAGATCATCTGTCATTGCGCACAAGGCCACTGGCACCCCCGTTGCCCAGCTCTTTTCAGCGCGTGCAGCGTGATTTAGGTTTTTTGGTGCCTGACACGCTTGCAGTGGGCACATTGTGTGAAGCCATACGTAAAGCTTTAGGGCCTTCCTTGGTTTTTTTGGATGTGTTTGATGTGTTTGTGGACCCTGCGTTGCTGGGGGAGGGGAAACAATCTGTGGCGGTGCGTTTGACCCTTCAGCCCCAAGATGCACCGGCGGATGAAGCATGGCTGGCTGGGCATATGGATAAAGCCGTGGAAGCTGTCAAACCCTTGGGCGCCATCTTACGTCGCGATGCGGTGGCCTGATATGCCCGCATCACAACAGCGCATTCGGAATTTCTCTATTATCGCCCACATTGACCACGGCAAATCTACGCTGGCCGATCGTCTGATTCAATATTGTGGCGGCCTTGAGGAGCGGGAATTTCAAGATCAAGTGCTTGATAGCATGGATATTGAGCGTGAACGCGGCATCACCATCAAAGCGCAGACGGTGCGGCTTATGTATAAGGCGGCCGATGGTCACACCTATCAGCTGAATCTCATGGATACACCGGGGCACGTGGATTTTACCTATGAGGTTTCCCGCTCACTGGCCGCGTGTGAAGGGTCATTGCTGGTGGTAGATGCCAGCCAAGGGGTGGAAGCGCAAACCTTGGCCAATGTGTATCAGGCGCTTGAGGCCGATCACGTGATTATCCCTGTGCTCAATAAGGTGGACTTGCCTGCGGCCGAGCCTGCGCGGATTCAGCAGCAAATTGAGGAAGTCATTGGTCTTGATGCTCACGATGCCTTGTTGGTGTCGGCCAAAACAGGGCAAGGCATTCAAGGTGTGCTCGAAGCTATTTGTCAGCGTTTGCCACCGCCCACAGGTGAGGCAGACGCGTCCCTTAAGGCCTTGCTGGTAGACAGTTGGTATGATGCTTACCTGGGCGTGATTGTACTGGTGCGCGTGATGGAGGGGCGGCTCAGTCCTGGACAAACGGTGCGCATGATGGCCACGGAAAGTGTGTATCGCATTGATGAATTGGGTGTGTTTACCCCCAAACGCACGAAGGTCGATAGCTTATCAGCTGGCGAAGTGGGATATTTTGTTGCCGGCATCAAGCACGTGGCCGATTGCCAGGTGGGGGACACCATCACCGATGACAAAAAGCCCGCCACCGCCATGCTTAAAGGCTTTAAAGCCAGCCAGCCCGTAGTGTTTTGCGGCCTCTTTCCCATTGATTCGGCCGAATTTGATCATTTGCGTGACAGCTTAGAAAAATTACGTCTTAATGACGCCAGCTTTTGGTTTGAGCCTGAGTCTTCGTCGGCCCTGGGGCTTGGGTTTCGGTGCGGATTCTTAGGGTTGTTGCACCTTGAGATTATCCAAGAGCGTCTCATGCGTGAGTTTCGCCTTGACCTGATGGCCACCGCGCCCAGCGTGGTGTATGATTTTTACCTTAAGGATGGCACCAAAAAAGCGCTGCACAATCCGGCGGATATGCCCGATGTGATGAAGATTGATCGCATTGAAGAACCTTGGGTCACGGCCACTATTTTGGTGCCTGAAGACTATCTTGGTTCCATTCTCACCCTGTGCACCGATCGCCGCGGCGTGCAAAAGGAAATGACCTATGTGGGCAAGCGGGTGATGCTGGTGTATGGATTGCCCCTTAATGAAGTGGTGTTTGATTTTTATGATCGTTTGAAATCGCTCTCGCGGGGGTATGCCAGCTTTGATTATCAGGTGTCAGACTATCAAGAAGGGGATTTGGTCAAGCTTTCTGTTCTTGTTAACGGCGAGGCGGTGGATGCCTTTTCAAGCATTGTGCACCGCAGTCGGGCTGAGGGGCGCGGACGTTTTTTGTGCGAGCGTCTCAAAACCTTGATCCCGCGTCAGCTGTTTAAGGTGGCCTTGCAGGCGGCCATTGGCGGCAAAATCATTGCGCGAGAAACAATCTCAGCGCTGCGCAAAGACGTGACCGCCAAATGTTATGGTGGCGACATTACCCGCAAGCGCAAATTGCTTGAAAAGCAAAAAGAGGGCAAAAAGCGCATGCTCAAAAAGTTTGGCTCTGTGGAGATTCCACAAAAGGTCTTTTTAGACGTTCTCAAACGCGGTGATAACTAGGTTGTCATCCTCTTTAGAAGTGACCTGACGGCAACATTTTCTGCGATGTTTGGTCTGTCCTTTGTCGGCAAGCCACGGGTGAAGGGACTACCTGTCTGCGTCTTTTTCGCTCTTCATCGGGGGTGAGGCGTCTGAAGCAACGGCCGCTTCCAGGCTGTGGGTGGCGCTGCCGCGTTTGAGGGGCTGGGGCAGCCCTGGGCCCTCTTTCCATCCCGTCAGGGTGATAAGCTCTGCTTCAACTGTTAACCATAGCTTCGTGCGGCTTGATGTTTTGTCATGATGGTGCTGATGATAAAGCGTTTTTACGTGAGGCCAAAAGCCTTTGGCAGGCGGGTGTGTGGCGCGCCCCTGCAAGGCGTTGCCTTCCCCCATGCGCTTGAGGTGACGGGTGAGGCTGTGAAAGCTTGGATAATGGAAAGTCAACGCATCACGGTCAGCCACCGTTAACCGAAAGGGCGTTTGCCCCATAAGCCGCATGGCTTCCTCAAGGCGGATCATGGGCAAGATCCGCGGATAGACAACGCCGTGCAAGGTGAAATCAGCCTCGGCCAAACATTGCCGCAATGTGGCCAGGGTGTGCCCGCCCCAAAAATTGACCAGCAGCAATCCCCCTGGCGCCAACATCTGGTGCGCCTTTGTGAGATAGGCTAAGGGATCTTCCTCCCAATGAAGGGCCAAGGGGCTATAGAGCAAATCAAAACGCGCGTCTGCCGCATCTGTGATAGCGTGGCGCCGAATGTGGCTGTGGGGACGATGTTGACGCGCCAGCGTTTCTGCGCCGGGTGTGTGGGCAGGGGAAAGGTCGCCCATGGTGTGAAACGGCAGGGTGAGGGGTTCGAGACGATCAAGCAGATGGTTTGCGGCATCACAAAACAGTTGATCATCAAAGTCGTGACGCGCCCGTGCCTGCATGGCACTCAGGGCCAAGGGGTCAATAAGACGCTGTTTGTGAGCATTGTGGGGCAAAGAGTAACCCAAAAGAACATCGGGGCATCAGAGCCAGCCTAACCCCCCTTTACCAACAGGAGCTTAACACCCAGAAACAGCCAGAATTGCCAGCACCGTCTTTCACTGGACCCAGCGTGAATGATGCGTAAACATAGGTCCTGCAGTGAGGGGTCTTCCATTGACAGACACTAAGATGCCCACAACTTCCAAGGCGTTAACAACGTCAATGTCTTGAAATGCCGTGATGTCAATACGTCTTAGCTGAGCAAGCAGGGGATATCGTGGCAATGTGCACGGGATGGGCCCTTCCTCTTGAAGCCGCGTTTTGTTAGCCCCTTTTGATAACACATAGTGCCGTATATAGTGCGTGATTCTTTGACTGATCATCACCACATTGTGATTTTGTAGGAGTGTTCTTTCATCTTGCTGTGCGTTGAGAAAGGCTTGTGTGCTGAAGACATACTGTCTTCCGTGTTTTTTGACAGGTGCAAGCCTACGACCCATCTCTTTGAAAAGGGTATCAATGCCAACGGTGAAAGCGTTTTCATCCATAAAATCAACCATGGCTTGCTCATCCTCTGAAGCGCCACATATAGCTTTTGTTGTTTTGCTGCGTTTTGTTTTGAAAGGCGTTAAGGGATCGGGGGAGGGTATATCAAGACGTATATAAAAGGCCTCCCCCTCTTTACGGGCCAGCACAAGGCGCAACGGTTCTTTCCAATTCTTAACGTGAAAGGTGATAGACGTTTTGTCCACGCAAGCAGGGTTCCATGTGCTTTCTTGGCTATCAAGGCTGGGTTGATAAGGCATGGCATTGCCCACAGACAAGGAAACCTTGCCCCCTTTTGCACAGATGGGGCTGATGTTTCTGTCAAATGTAAGCAGCGTCATAGATCGGTCAAAAGGATCATGGGCAGGTTTTTTCTTATAGGCCTTTTGAGGGGGGGGGGGCTCTGTGCGCGACGGGCCTGTTGCATATACGGAAGCGGTACACCACACGCACAAAGCAAAACTGAGCCCCAGCGTGAACCTCAGAAACAAAGGCATTCTATGCTCCCCCAGAGTGTAAAAGCAGCTATCTTTTTTATGACATTATGTCAACTTTTGTTTTAGAAACACCCTTCAGTTCCTCTTCCTCTTGATTAAGACCCTATTCTTCGGAAAAGCTTTGGGCCAAGGCCTTGATTTCTTCTTCTTCAGATAGGCCGGCTGCGTCAGGCGGGGGAGAGGTCGCCACGTGGCTTGTATCACAAGGGCTGATGCCTGGTGATGTGGTGGCAAGATCTGGGGACAGAGGTTCTTTCATGGCTTTCTTTTTCCAAGGAAGTTTGGGGGGCGGGATATTTCCAGCTGACGCATGAGAGAGGATTCTTTTGAGCTTTATAGCTTCAAGGCACTTACACCACCATTGTGTCACCCTGTCGGATATGGCGAACATGATGGGGGTGTGATATTGGTCAAGGGGGGTGTCCTTTGTGATATAAAAAGGGTCAACCTCTAACACCTGGGTGCTGCCGTCCATATATTTCAAGCGCGTACATACCTTATCCACCTCTTTTTTGGCTTGGTTTTCAACGGTGTCTTGGCATGGGGACACCTCATGTGTGGCCGTAACACTGACGGTAAGCAGAGGGGTGCCGCGATGATCGGGGAGTACAAGTTCATACGCATTCGATTCAAAGGCGAAGGGAAGCGGTGCGATATAGGGTAGTCCTAACAGCTTCATGGCACCTAGATTGAATGCTTTAGGCAGATTCTGCCCAAAAGTATCCCACACCAAAAGACGATAGGAAAACAAAGGGTAATCCTGACAAAGCTTGCGATAATAATGACAGGTTGCATATAAATTGACGAGATCTTGGGCTGAGAGATAAGAGGCAATTTCCACATGTATCTCGTCAGGTAGCCTGTTGATGATAGCGTCTTCAGGTACATTGGTTTTTTCGGCCTCCTGTGCGCGCTTCTCGCCAGGAGCTGTTAACGCTACTTCCTTCATCAAGTGATCCGTGATAGAGGGGGGTGTTTCCCCTGCTTCCAGAGATTTGTGTGAGGTCAAGGCACGCCAGACGTCAGGAGATATATCTTTAAACACATCGGGAGGTTGTGGAAGTAGTTCGCTATGCGCACGGGAAGGGGAGGCGACTTCGATGGAGCCAATAGGTCTGACCCCTTTTCGAAAAGGGCATAAAGGGGTGGTCGCGCCCTGGATAAATCGAAAGGTGAAGGGGCGTGTGTTCACATCCCAAGGGTTAGGGGCAGACGTGGTAAAAAAGCCTATGCGCCGGGAGGGAATATCTTGTCTGAAATCAGTGCACCCACAGCTGGCCCCTGCATAGTCAAAGGCCAGCGCTTCATTATCATTAACAAAGACGTAAGGTGGGTCTTTGAGCTCTTTGTCTTGATACAAACCAATATATTGCTGATTGAGATGTTGATTGTCTTCTGGCAGCCAGGGATTGCCTTCACCACTGACTGGTTGGCGGTGCAGGGATGGCAAAAAGGCAAACCCATGATGAGCATGCACATACACATTGCGCCAGCGGGGGTTGATTTCAGGAAAAAGCGTATAGCCCTCATTCTTATAATCAATGGCTTTAAGGTTTGGCACCTGAAGACGCTCAAGATGGCCTCTCGCATAAAAGGCAGAATCAAGCACAAGATGGGTGAGTTTTTTGCTTGTTAAGGGTGGCACTATATGACGCCCCCCAGGAAGGCTGAGGTGAAGGATATAGTGCTTTGGGTGCGTGTTTTCATCTGAAGGCAAATAGCCATCCAGCTTCTCAAAAGCAGCATCCATGGTGAATGAGAGAAAGTTATCGATAACAGGTGGATCGCCTGCATAGAAAAACCCTTCCCTCTCAAGGGTGTAAGGCTCCCCCTGAAAGTCTTTTTCCCAGGTGATGTTTTGAGAGGTGTGGCTGACGCTAACCTTCTGACCGCCTTGTTGTACCGATAGGGAAAAATCGGCGTTTTTGCTAATCATGGTGTCCCCAAAACTACTTGGGCGGGATACAATCATGGTGCCGATGTGTTGTAAAAAGTCATCAGTCTCAAACCCAGTCAGTGGTGGTGAAGCTGGGGTCACGGGGTGAGCACGCTTTTGTGCCCATGCTAAGTGTTGGGAGGTGTGGCGCGCGGATAATGTATGAGCATGAGGCTCTGCAGGTCCGGCCTCATCATGGGGATGAACGGCAGGCAAGGGTGAAGAAGCTACCCATCCTAACCACACACAAAAAACATACCGAATCATAAGCAATAAGTCATTGATATTTTTTATCAAACTATCACAAAAGCAAAAAATGTCAATATGGCACAAAGCTCACAGACTTTCCCTTCATAAGGATGTTCATTGTTTTTAAGCAGGGAACACCAGGCATGGTGTTAGCTTCACAGGTGGCCAGAAGGGCGGAGAAGCAATGGGGCAGATAAGGCCGCGGTGGCCCGTCAACGTGGTTTTCTGTGTCTTATCACAAAACACCTCCCTTCACCTTGTGGCAAAGAGAGATGTGGCAGGGCAAAAAGGCCCTTGGCGCCCCTTTCGCAAAGAGGCAGCCAAAGACTTAGGCAAAAGCAGCCCTTAGGCTGTGGTGGCCAGCTCGGCAATCCTGGCTGAAGCGTGGGCCTGGTTGGCCTCAATCGCTGACAGCGTGTAGGTGGCTGCCACCATTTGGTTGTAGTTTTTCGAGCTTTCAAACACATCTTGCGCTGTTTTGAGTGGATCGGCCAACGACACGGTGTCTTGCAGGTTGTGCAAGCTTTCCAGCGCCGCGTTTTGACCCATCTCATCAGATTGCAAGACGTTCAGCATGTTGGCCAGAGACTGAATGGTATCCGCCACTTTTTCCAGCGCGTGATCAATCAAGCCCTTCACCTGCTTTTGATAATCGACATCATTGGCCAGCTTATCAGGATCAATGGTCATATCGCTGATACCATAGAGAATCTCACGGTCGGTGAGGTTGTTGATCTTCAGCTGACGCGACCCTTCGTTGCCTGACACGGTGACCGCAGCATCAAAAGAGGTGGACGGCGTGGTGACGAGGCTGTATTCAAAAGACCCGCCTGTATAGGATGAATCCATATACAAGGTGCCGATATCCCCCAACTTGATCTTGCCGCCTTGCGTTTCGATGCCATTCAAGATTTCCGTCTCGCTTAACGGATAGGCCTGAATGGTGGCACCAAATTGATCATAGAAGGTGGCATACGCCCCATCATATTTCAGGGTGAAGTATCCCGCGCCATAGCTGGAGCCCGCCGCAAAGCTGAAAGGCACCGAGCCAGCCGATCCTGCATCGCCAAAGGCGTTATAAGAGCCTGACAAAGCAGCTGTCACCGAGGCAAGCAGGGTGTCTTGATCACCAATACCAGGGCCACCAGAGGCGCTGGCAATGGGCCCTGTGAGCAGGGTGATGGTTTCTGGTGATGTATTGTCGCCATCTTTATACAACACAATGGTATCATTGGGCGCTGTTGTGTCACCACCGGCAGCTGGGTCTGTTTTATAGGAGGTGTCACCGACTTTCACTTCAACCAAGACGTCTGTACCGTCACCAGCAGAAACACCGGCATAGGAGGTGGAGACAATCTCAATCTTGCCAGCAGGCACGCCCACAAAACAGCTGGGGTTACAGGGCAACAGGGCACCTGTGGGATCAGCCGCGCCATCATGCACAAACACACCCGTTTCCGGCCCACTGGATACAGGCGCTGTGTAGGTACCAGCCATGTAGTTGGTAAAGTTCAACAAAGCTACCGTGTCTGTTGTCAGGGCGTTTGTTGTGCTCAAATCATCAAGGGTCAGCGTGATGGTGCTGTCTGTGTTGGTGTTTTTGCCACCTTTATAAAGCGTGATGCTAGAGATGACGGGTACGGCCGGTGAAGCTGTAAGGTCAATACCATCAGCATCGTCTGTAGAATAAACCACATCACCAACTTGCACAGAAAAACGCGCTGGCACATTTTCAGTTTGTGCTGACAAGACTTGAATGGCACCAGGCTCCACGTTTTTAAAGGTAGGCGGAGAGACCGCTGGATCAGCAAATGTGTTGGCCACCGGTGCTGTCCCACCTGCAGAGGTAAACACACCGCCAGTGTTGGGGACCACCTGTGTGTCCACCGACCCTGTGAACAACGCCTGAAAGGCAGCCAAGGCTAGGGCCTCAGTTGTAACACCTGTAGAGGCTGTGCTTGAGGCAAAAAAGGTGATGGCCTTGCTTCTGTCGCCATCAAGATAGAGGTTAATAGGCTTATTGTCAGGCGCTGTTTTTAAGTCAACCGCGTCTGAGGTATAGGTTTTGCCGCCAATGGGGATGGAAAAGATAATATCTGAAAGGTCAGTAGCTGTACCTGCAGCCGTGGCGCTGGCAGGATCGGCCTCGCCCACATCTGAGGCTGACAGGCCTTTAAACTGGATGGTTTCAGGGCCACAAAAGGTGTCAGCAGGCACGCTGCCCGTGCCGTTGAAATAGAAAGAAGGGCCTGAACTTTGTGCGGCAGAAGGGTCTTCATCCACAGCTTTGGGCGGCGCGGCCTCGGGGGTGGCGGGTGTGCCGACCGATGTTCTGAGGCTGTAGAAAGGCGCTGTGCCGGTGCCGGCTTGACGCAGGCTTTGGATGGCGCTTCCTTCTTGGCTGCCGCGGCTGTCGGGGGATTGTTTCATGCCGATCACGTCAATAATGGCCTGAACGGCGGCATTTTTATCTGCCACAGAAACGGTGCCGTTAAGCAGCGTCATGGAGGCTTCGGCCGCGCCAATCAAATCTTGGTTGACGGTTTGCACAGCGGTGAGAGCTGTGTCAATAAATTGCGAGGCAATCTGAATATTTTGCAGCGCGCCGTTGGTTTTGGCAATGCTGGGCATGGTGCCATAATACATTGCCTGGCTCACGGGGCTGGACTGTAGGTTTTTTTGACCTGTAATTTGTGACTGAAGGCTTGTAGACACCTCTTGGGCAAGGGTGTAGGACAAATTATAGGTTACATTGTTACTCAATTGATCAAGGCCACTCATAAACGCTCTCCTTGTAAGTTGGTCCCCCAAAAGGGGACGATCCTCTTTCACAACAGCAAGGGCCGTGCCATGTCCTTGTCACAAAAAGAGCATGCCATTTGTAAGGCTTTTAAAACGTGTGTTTTTTTGTTCTTTTTCATGTGAGGAGATAATTTTGGCCATCATAAGGCGTGATGGCTCCCTTACCTTTGCTGCTTTTTGGGTGTGTTAACAAAGGGTAAAGATCTTGGTTATGATGGGCAGGCCTTAAGGTTTTTTTTATTTTTACGCCTTGTTTTTCAATGGTTTCGTTTTTTGCGCAAGGGTTTGGTTACCTTTTGCCGGGCACTCTGACAAAGAAACAACCCAAAATGAAAAAATGTTGGTAAGGGGGCGTTTGATGTTGTTACGACGTGTGAGGTTAGGTTTGTGTGCTGTTTTGATGCTGGCAGGTTCAGCTTCGGTGCTTTCAGCAGTCAAAGCTATTGAAGGGGGCAAGGCGGAGGCCGTGAAGCCCAAGAAAAGCCGCTTGAAAAGGTCAACCAGCTGGATGAAAAAAAAGGCTACAGGGAAAAAATCAGCAAAACAAATTGAAAAAGAAGAAAAGAAACTAGCGGCGCAAAAGAAGAGCTATGTGGAAGGTGCTGGTAAAAAAGCAGAAAGGAAAGAGCAAGAAGCAGCCGCCCTTAAAGAAAAATCTAAGCGCTTTTCGCAGAGAGGATAATATTGGCGAGAGCATCCGTATCACGCAAATAATCTTCAATAGCGCTCATACAATCCGCGGTCCTCACATCGGGGGCTGCGGGAAGGGGAGCCTTTTTTGTTATTGGAGCTTTGCTAACCCCCTTTTTTGCCGATGTCTACATGCCGATGCATGACCGCGCGATCGCTCCTTTTGGGGGTGCCAAAAAGAAAAACACTTGAAGACAGGCGTGTTTAACGCCCCTCATCCCCAACATGGCCACAACTTTGAATCGTTATGGGCTGAGCCTTGCGAAAGGCAACAGAGATGACTCTCGGGATGGAATAGGGCGTGTACGTCAAAAGACACATCCATGTTCAGCGTGGTAGTGCATCTTTATACCTATGTTGTACAGCATAAAAGGAGATTGATGAGTATGGTGAAACAACGGTTAGGAAGTGGTTTGCTTGCATTATGCCTGTTGGGTGTGTCTATTGAGCCTGCGATTGGCAAAATGCCCTTTAAAAAAGATGAAGCCATCAAAAAAAGAGATTCACTGGATAAGCAGTTCAAAGACATTAAAAAAAGAGAAGATGAGGCTACAAACAAGATAGTCAAAGCATATGATAAAACCTTTAAACTGGCAGATAAGATTGAGAAATATAACAATGACGTTGAGAAGTTCAATGGTATGGCTGATGGGCAGTACAAAGCTAGATATATAGATGGTTCTTCTTTCTATGACAAGCTAGGCAAAAAAATGGATGCCTATAACAAGAAAATAGAAGATAGGAAAAAGAAAGCTTTAGCAAAAAAGGAAAAACGGGAAGCTATAGAACATAAAAAATAATACATTCAATAAAATGCAATCGAGGCTCCCCACACTGTGGGGGGCTTTTTTTATGTCCAGCCCCTGCGACGTGTTTATGGCATGCAAGGCAGATAGGGGGACCAAGCTAAGAAAAAAAGGGCCAGAGGCCAGACGCGCGTGTGGATAAGAGGGGGGGGTTTGTGTGTTAAGATTGTTTTCACCATTATTAACATTTTATTTAGCTATTTTTATCGGTTAACGGCATATAAAATATTAAGCACAGCATAAATAATATTAAAACAGATACAAATATTTACTTTTTTTTTGGCTCTTTTGATGAATATTGTGCAACGTTTAGGAAATTTTAAAAAGACAAGTGTTTTACTTGTCAGTGGCCGAAGAAATAGGAAGTAGGTTCGATGGTTGAGAGTATTCAACACGTTCTTGATCGGGTTCGTCGCCCTCGTGTTCACATTACCTATGATGTGGAGATTGGTGGCGCTATTGAGAAAAAAGAACTCCCCTTTGTGGTGGGGATTATCGCAGATTTAGCTGCAAAAACCAATGTAGAGCTCCCCAAGCTCAAGCAAAGAAAATTTGTTGAAATTGATCGTGACAATTTCAATGAGGTGATGATCGCCATTCGCCCACGTCTAGCGTATTCGGTGAAAAAGACGTTTGGTGGGGCAGCGCCTGCAGCTGCGGCGCCTGCTAAGGACGTCAAAGAAGCAAAGGGCGGCAAAGAGGGCAAAGAGGCCGGTAAAGAGGCCCCCAAAGCCGAAGGCAGCGGTGATCTTTTGGGCGTTGAGCTCGAATTCCAGTCCATTGAAGACTTTAACCCCATCTCGGTGGTTTCACGCGTGCCTTTACTGAAAGAGGCTTATGATAAGCGTGTGGCCCTTAATGACTTGATCAGCCGCGTGGATGGTAATGACGCGTTTAATGATCAGCTCTCTGCTCTGATTGCCGATCAAGGGATTGCGACTAAAATTGCAGGTGAAGCCAAGGGTGACAATGCGCCTGAGACGGATAAAATTCTGACAGCCGCCAACTTACTGAAAGAGGGCATCGATGATGACACCAAAAAGCGTTTGCGCACCTTGGTGCAAGTGTTTGCCCAGGAGCTGGCCGATATAAAAGAGGCACCTAAGGGGGATATCTACTTCTTTGTGCTTCAACGCGTGGCAGCCCTGGATAAAGACATTTCGCTTCAACTGGATGAAGTGTTGCATCATGAGGATTTCCAACGTCTTGAAGGCAGCTGGCGCGGCTTGCACTATTTGGTGTCCAAATCTGAAACAGGCACACGTTTGAAGCTGCGTTTCTTGCAACTTTCCTTCAAAGAGTTGGCGAAAGATCTGCAAAACGCCGTCGAGTTTGACCAGAGCTTGATGTTCAAAAAGATTTATGAAGAAGAATATGGCACCTTTGGTGGTCATCCGTATTCATGCATGGTGCTGGACTTTCCGTTCTGCAAAGATGCGCAAGACATCGAAGTGCTCAGCAAGTTCTCAGGCGTGGCTGCGGCTGCTCATGTGCCCACGTTGGCGCAAGCGGATCCCAAGCTGTTTGGTGTAGAATCTTTCCGTGACATTGGTGCGCCTCGTGATTTGGCCAAAGTGTTTGAAGGCTCTGAGTTTGTGAAGTGGAACAGCTTTAGGGCTTCTCCTGACTCACGTTATATCACGTTGCTATTGCCCCGTGTGTTGATGCGCCCCCCTTATGGCAAAGAAACATGCCCGGTGGATGAGTTTGATTATAATGAATCGGTGGATGGCGAGACCAACGAAAGGTTTTGCTGGGGCAACCCCGCTTTTGTGATGGCTGAGCGTATCACCCATTCCTTCTCGCTTTATAGCTGGACGGCTGCTATTCGCGGCGTGGAGGGCGGTGGCCTTGTGGAAGGGCTTCCCACCTACACCTTTAAGACCAGCCGCGGTGATAAAGAGCTCAAATGTCCCACTGAGGTGATCTTGACCGATCGCCGAGAAAAAGAGCTGTCGGATCTTGGCTTTTTGGCTTTGTGCCATTGCAAAGGCACAGATTATGCGGCCTTTTTTGGTGGTCAAACCTCGCAAAAGCCCAAAAAATATAACACCGATGATGCCAACGCCAATGCGCTGGTCTCGGCTCGTTTGCCCTATATCTTAAACGCATCGCGCTTTGCGCACTATGTGAAGGCGATTATGCGCGATAAGATCGGCAGCTTTATGAGCCGCGGCGATGTGCAATCCTTCTTACAGAACTGGATTGCTGATTACGTGCTTCTTTCTGATACGGGAACGCATGAGCGTAAGGCAAAATATCCTTTGCGCGAAGGTAAGGTGGTGGTTCATGACGTGCCGGGCAAGCCTGGTTCTTATCATGCCGTAATGTTTTTAAGGCCGCACTTTCAGCTGGAAGAACTCACAGTGTCATTGCGGTTGGTGGCAAAATTGCCTCAATCTGCTGGCTAGAATTATATTGGAAGGATCGTAGGAAAGTTTTATGGCTCAAGTTATATCGCGCAAAGATGAGATCAGTGGTTATTATGAGAAGCATGTTTTACCCAGCATGGAGGATCTCAAAGGCAATGCAGATTCCCCCGATGTCGTTTTGCAGCTTAAGGTCGCTGGTAAGGCGGTGACAAAATCTGAGATCAAAGGGTTTACGGACTGTATCCAGTGTTATGACTATATTCTTAATCAAGAGCTTAAAGCAAAGAATGCGGGTGCCACGGCGCCAGCAATGATTGTTGCAGAGCCCGTGGTTTTCTATATTCCCTTTAAGGCGAATGTGAAGCTTTTTGAGAATTTTGTGGGCATGACTATTTTTAGCCATGTGTCTCTCATGCTGTTGTCTGAGACAAAGGGAAAAAAACAAGGGTATCTCAGCTTTGACCTTAAGGCTGCGCGTATGGATACTCTGCCTATAAAGTTCGGCAATGTTTGCTATGCTGTTTCCATGACTTACGAAGATTTTGAGGTGAATCACAAAGAAATTGACCCCGAAACGGGAGATAATAATGGAACCATAGAAGGGCCAGGTATTAATTTCACGTCAGGGGAAAAGCGTTAACCTTTACCTCTTTTGATAATGGAGATTTAGCCGCTGTCTATCTGGCAATCAAAGTCTTCTCAAAAAAGGGGGGAGACGAGAGCAAAGGTTCTCTGGCTTAAGGCGACGATCTCGGGGCTGGATGTCTATGATGTGGCGCGCATTGAAGGGGAGGATTTTGTGTCCGCCCCTTTTTCTTTTGATGTGACCCTTCGGATCAAAGAGGACGGGAAGGTGCCCGAAAACCTGGTGGGCAAGCCTGCTATGGTAGAGATTCTGTCAGGCAAAGATGGTAAGCCGCCCAAAGATCATGTGCGCTATTTTCATGGCCTTATTGCAGGTGTGCGTGAGCTGTCGCATCTTTTGACAAAAGAAAAAAAAGCTTACCGTGAGGTGGTGCTGACCCTCAAGCCGCATTTTTGGTTTCTCAGCCTCACCAAAGACAGCCAAACGTTTGTAGAAAAAAAGCCGATTGATATTATTTCGGCTCTTCTGAAACATCATAAAATTGATTTTAAAAATGAAGCTAAATCCAGCGGGGATGTGAAACGCGCTTTTTGCGTTCAATATAACGAAAGTGATTTTCACTTTATCTCGCGCCTTCTTGAAGAATCAGGCATTGGCTATTATTTCACCTATGAAAAAACCAAGCACAAAATGGTGCTCTTTGATAAAAATGATGACGGCGACCCATTTAAGGGTGACCTTGTTTTTTCGAAAGTGTCCTCGAGTGAGGGGCGTGAGATTGACCGTCTGTGGTTGTTTGAAAAGCATCATGCCCCGGTGGTGAGTGAATTTTCGGCTAACGACTATTTTTTTGAAAAGCCCACCCAAGATTTGCATAAGAAAGCACCGGGGAAGATTAAAAGCACCTTGAAGCTATTGTTTTATGATCATTTGTGCGGTTTTAACCAAAAAAGCGAAAGTGAGACTGATGCCGAAGAGCTGGTGAAGCAGCATATCGAGCGCAAAGAGTGGCGTGCGTTTCAATGTCACGGGCGCAGCACCTATGCTCTCCTTTCGGCTGGCGCCAAAATCAAAACCAAAGCGTGCCCCAACAAGCTTGATGGTGATTATTTTGTGATTTCCGTCAAGCATGCCTATGGCGTGCGTGATGATACGATGGATTATGAAAATACCTTTTCTTGCGTGCCGCAAGATCGTCCTTATCGTCCCCTTTATGTGCACAAACGCCCTCGCATTTGGGGCTTTATCACCGCCAAAGTGACGGGTAAACAGGGAGAAGAGGTGTGGGCTGACCCATACGGCGCTATTAAGATTAAGTTTTTTTGGGACTGGCGCGCCGAGGACAATGAGAAAAGCTCATGCTGGGTGCGTGTGGCAAGCGGCTCGGCTAATGTGCATTGGGGCATTGTGAACACGCCGCGTGTGGGGCAAGAGGTGTTGGTGCAGTTTGAAGAGGGTGACCCTGAAAAACCTATCGTAGTGGGGTGCGTCTTTAACGGCATTCATGTCCCGCCCTATGGCGATAAAGACAGTGTTTATAAAGATGCTATGTATAAAGATCGCAGCAAAGGCAAAGTGCGCTCTATCTGGAAAACAAGGTCTATCAAGGGAGACAATAAAACATTTAACGAAATTTGCCTGACCGATGATGAGAAAAAGGAAGAAATTTTCATTCAGGCGCAAAAAGATTATCGCACCCTTGTGAAAGATCAAAAAATTACCGTTATCAAAAAGGGTAATCAGGAAACAACGCTGGAGTCGGGGGATCGCAAGGTCACCATTGAGGGTAAAAAGGAAGATGGATCCAAGGCCAAAGGTGATGACACGTTGACGCTTTTGAAAGGTTCGCGCACGGTGGAGATCAAGGAAGGCGATGTCACCACAACCTTAGATAAGGGGAAAGAAACCCATACCCTCAAAGAAGGGGATCAAACCATCACCTTGTCTAAAGGCAAGCGATCTGTGACCATTGAATCAGATGATACCCTCACCATTAACGGTAAGTGGACAGTGAAGGTGAAGGGCGACCTCTCGTTTAAGGTGAGCGGCAACATTGATATGAAAGCGGATAAAGATTTTTCCGTTAAGTGCAATAATTTTAACCTTAAAACAAAAATGGACACCAAGATTGATGCCAAAATGAATGCCAACATTAATGCAAAAATGAATGCAACCGTAGCTGCCAAGATGGCACTCACCATGGAAGGTAAGATGCAAGCCAGTCTCAAGGGTGCGATGGTGGATGTGAATGGTTCGGCCATGTCCACCGTTAAAGGCGGTATGGTGATGATTAATTGAGGAAGGGGCGGATAGGAGGTATCTATGAGTGGTGAAGAACAAAGCGTGCCGGCGCCCACAGCGCAAGAGCATCCAGAAGATAAGGGGGCGGCTTCTGAGGAAAAAGCAGGAGCGACGTCTGATGTCCATCTTCCCGAGCCCGCGGCCTCACAAGGGCCGCCAGACAATGGTGTGTATGAAGAATATCGAGACGGCAAGCTCATGTCTTTATCCACCTATCAAGAAGGGGCCTTGCATGGCGAGGTGCGCCTTTATGGAGAAGATGGCCTTTTGACCCAGCGTGCGTACTATGTGCAAGATATGCTCCATGGTACCTTTGAGGCTTTTGAAGGGGGGCGATTGACCTTATTAGCGCATTATAAAAACGGGGTGCTTGAAGGGCCTTGTTATGCGTATAAAAGCAATGGCCTTATTCAATCCTGTGCAAACTATGAAAAGGGCGTCTTAAGCGGTGTGTTTTTGGCTTATGATGATAAAGGACATGTGGCCCAAGCCATGACCTATGCAGAGGGCAAAAAAAACGGCTTTTGTGTGCTCTATTACCCCGGAGGGTCGATGCTCAGTCAAGGCACTTATGTTGATGACGTGGAGGAAGGGGTGTTTTATAAGTATCACGAAAATGGTCTTGTGTTAGAGTTTTGTAAATACAAGGCAGGGGTGCCTGTGGAGGGCCCTTTCCTTTATGATCCTGAAGGCAAGTTGATTTCGCCTCAGAAAAGCTAGCCACGCAAAGAGGAGCACATATCCATGGGTGGACAACCTTTATTAACACTGGGCACCATGCTAGGTTGCAAGCCCTGGGGGGCGGCACCGATGCCCATGGGCGTGTTGCCCACCAACCGCATCATGACCTCAAAAATGCCCACTGCCACCATGAAAGATATTGTGCCGTTCCTCAATATTCCTTCTTTTGTGATGTGCACATCAAAAGCTAATCCGGCCGTGATTGCGGTGATGGCGGCCACATTTGGCGCTGTGCAACAGTTTGCGTGTATTCCAGCCCCGGCTATGCCCTGGATGATGGCCGGCATGCGCGCACCGGGGGGAAAAGTGCCCCTTGTGACCAAAAGTGCTTGCACGATGTGCATGTGGGCCGGCACCATTGCGCCTCAGGCCCCGGCTCAGATGCAAGCTTCGACTGCTGCACCGTAAACAGAATCACACACCGTTTCTTCAAACCCCGGCGTTATATCGGTGCTAAAGGTTCGCACAAGGCCACAATCATCGGGTGATAAATAATAGCACAGAGAAGCAATGTTATGACTTTGGAGCTCCTTAAGAGCCAGACACCTTGATACTTTTTGAGCAAAAGAAACTTTGTGCTTTAAAAAATCATGACGAATTTTTATTCTTTGATATACCTTAACATAGAGCGATTCGAACCTTAAAAATGCCGGTTCTTGTGCGGATCTGTGCCAGGAAAGACTTACCCTATAAATATCATCTTTTGTTTTGTCATCGTTAATCACCTTTTCTTCTGTCAAACATTCATATACGGATCGTTTACAAATATCGCGCCCTTTTTTGTTTGTAAACACAAGCATGCACCGCTGCTTTGAAGGCTGGGGACTGACGGCAAGGGTCAGATAAGGTTCTTGAAACAAAACACATGCCATGTGTTGATTGCCTAGGCTTAATGCTCTGCGTGCTTTTGGATCTAAGTATGACGCGATTTTTACAATCATTTCAGGTGGAAGCCTGTCAAGCGAAAGGGGTGGCGAAGAGATAACCGGTGGTTTCCTAAATGAAAAATGCCACGAAGGAATATGAATAACTTTTTTGTATGGCGTGACGCCTGCATGCCATTCCCTCCCAGAAGGCCCAAAAATGGCTGCTGCAAACCCCCTGGCATAGGACATGATGTTCAACGCTTCCCTTGCCATGGGCGGCCATGGTTTTGGGCAAAGATCCCAGATAGTATGATCCATCAACACAGAACTTTTAATGTTAATATTTTTGATATGAGGCAGATCAGCCACCCACGCAGGAACATACAAGATATCAGATATAATCTCAAGATTTTCTAGCTTTGTGAGTGTCTGAATAGATGGCGGCAGGGTGGATATACCAGTATTTATCAAAATGAGAGATTCAAGGTTGGGACATCCAGAAAAATCAGGTTCACAGACCTTATATCCACCATATTTTTCCCTAGCGTGCGATTTATGGTAAGGAGGGACAAAGGAAAAATGTGTCATTTTTTCAGATCGCATAAAGGGCAACCTTGTCTGACACTGAAAGATTTCTAGGGCATAGATGCGTTGTTGCGAAACATGCACGGTTGCAAGCAGTGAAAACACATCATCAATTTTGTTAAGGGGTGTGTGCACAGGCTGCCGGATATCTTTATCAAAAAAATCATTATTTTCGAAAATTTTTCTCTTTGTTATCAGGAGGTTTTGTTTTCCCTTCGTGATATCTTTAGATAACGCGTAGGTGATAATGAAGAATTCTCCCTCTTGTGACATCGCCGAAAATCTGGCTTCTGGATCACACAACGTTAAGGGCTCTAAAGGGTGCCCGGTGCACGAGAGCCAAGAGTAAGACAAAGCAATGAGTAAAAGTGCTGTGATCAACGTGATGCGGGTAATGCTCATGGCACAGACCTTTCATGGGGCAAGAAAGATTTCCAGCCTGTTGCGTGAAGCATATAAGCTGTGGGTTTTAAGGGGTTAGGGGGGGAGCCAGAGAGAATATGGTTTAACAAAAGTGCGCCGTTTCTTCCCTGATTGGCGATGACGATGGCGAGATCGTGTGTCAATTCATAGGCTACCTGGCTGGACGTGAGGTGCTCTTGGGTGTCAAGCAGAAAACTCTTGATCCTTCCTCCAAAAGCCTTGATATAAAAATTTTTGTAAACCAAACACGGTGTGTGTGCATTGTGCGGATACCAAGAAAAATCAATTTTAAAGACGTCGTGGCCAAGATGCGTGATGGGGAAAGATTCCCGCACTTTACAGGTGTGAAGGACGGTTCCTTGGCTGCTCTTGAAGTGAGGCGTTTTAAGAAAGTTTCGGGTTATATTTTTTTGTGGTGGCGCAAAAGAAACGGTCACGGCATTGTGAAAAACATCACCACAGCGATGGAGAAAATGGCGGCACGTGGCGCGGAGCTGGCGGCGTTCTTGTTTGCATAAGTAGAACATAATGTTTTGAAGCAGTTCCTCAGGAAGACTTTCTAGGAGGGACCTCTCCTTGGGTTCGATGGCCTCAGGGGGCGCTTTTTTTTCAGATGGCAACAAAGCGTCAAACGCAACATATTCCCGGTAGGGGATCATAGTAAATCCCCAGGGTCGCTGGCCTTGGGGAAATGTGCTGTAAGCGGCACAGTCAAAATAAAAGGGGCCCTCTCGATAGATTGCATCAAGACAAAACAGCTCAGCACAACCATCAGAAGGGATAATGCCGTGGAAAGAATAATGCTCTTGTCCTCGGGCGCTCTCACGCCATTGGGGATAAAAATCAGTATTTCCTGCATGCAGCGTGTGAAGCTCAGGCATGTCTTGGAGGGATGCATGCAATGTGATGAGCGAAACTGCAGGATCAAACTCTCTATGAGGGTATATGTCTAAGCTAAGCGTTTGTGTGTGCGCAAAGCGTCCCAGCCATGATGGTAATAGCGTGTGGGGATTGTTGATAGACAGCTTAAGGGTTTTAATGCCGCTTACAGGTTCAACGTGGACCCTTTCGAGCGTCACAGGCAATTCTAGGGTTGTGATGTTGGGATAGCCAGCAAGGTTGATCTCTTTGCAAAATGCCGGTTTGAGACTCAAGCGATAGACCTGTTCTGCATATTTGAGAGGTTTTTTAAGATTCCCGTAAATCATGACCCATGGTTGAAGATCGAGGTTACGTACAATCCCCTCATGGATATGTGTAAAAGGTCTATTCTCTGGTGCTTGCTCTGCCAAAAATGACAGTACGCTTTCAATGCAGCGCTTAAGTGTTTCAAAAACATCGTGAGGAGTGTCGAGGCGTGAGTGGGTTTCCAGCACATAGGTATGTGAAAGATGGGTTATCTCCACGCCTTCAAATAACGCATACGAAACCTCACTTTTTATATGTGGCGGGGTGATAGGTGTGTGCATCGATAGGGAAAAAGAGGACAACAGTGGGGAAGCGTGAGGTGCAGTACGCAGGGTAAAGGTCACAAGATCACCCGTTTCGTTGAGTGCTTCATTGGCCCCCCAAACCTCAACAACTGTGAAAGCCTTCATCCATAAAGATAATGTTAAAATTATATAAAAATTTATCATAATTTTTATTTATAAAAAACAATCAGCCAATATATGGCAAAAAAAAAAGCAATGAAGGGATATAAAAAAAGCAAGAATCGAAAAAATATAACAATTTTTAGATAATAAGCGATGTGCGTGGCCATGGAGGTGGTGACGAGCTGAAAGGCTATGTCAAAATAAGATGAGGTTCATATTTTTAGATAAGAGCGTGACAGCCATGGCGCGAGCGGCCATCGATGTGATGGAGAAATCAAGGGATAATATGAGTGATGTGCGGAGGGATGAGATGTGTTAACCCGAGTAAAGCTCTGCATGCCAACAGGCGTGAGCAGGCACATACCCATAAAATCCATCATGGTGTATATAAAACCACTGTCCGCAGGTTTTCTTAACGGTTAAAATCGCGCCTTTTTTCACAAAAGCACAGGCGGTCGATATGTTCTGGGGGCGCTGTCTCAGCAAAATGTCTTTTGCGACATACACAAACTTTTTGTTCCACACGAGGCTTTTGTGGATCCACCCTGTTCCGCCCCAGGGGTCTTCAACCTTGCGCCATACATCAAACTTTTCAATTACCCGCAGCGGCGTTGTGGGATAAAGCAAAACCCATCGCGCAGGATAATATTTTCCCGGGCCCGCGCGCAAATTTGCCTGCTTGCTTTTCAAGGATACCACGGCGCTTTGGGCGTTCAGGCAAGAGATGCCGGCCAACGTGATCAAGGCTGTGTAAATCCACTGTCTCATGTTAAACAAGCTCAAGTTGTTTCATGCAATTGGATAGGGCATCTTTTTCAGCGGCCTTAAGCGCAGAAAACGGCAGTCGCGTGCTGCCATCCCCCCATCCTTTGAGGGCACACATATAGTTGATGGCCTGAGGATTCGGGTGAAGGCCTAAAGCTCTATGGAGCTTTTCCAGGGGTTCCTGAAGCTTTTGGACGGTGGCAAGATCTTGGTTTTGCCAGGCCTGCCAATGACGCACGTAAAGCTCTGGGGCAATGCCAGCGCCAACACTGATCACCCCCTGTCCTCCCATGGCTAGAAAAGCCGTCCACGTGCCGTCATTGCCACTTAATAAAGACCATGAGGTGATGTTTTTGAGGGTGAGAATTCTTTCAAGCGATGGAGATGATTCCTTAAGACCCACGACGCGCGGTAAATGCGCCAAGTTGCCAAGCAGTGAAAGGGACAGTTCAAAACCCAAGCGACCGGGGTTGTTGTAAAGCAAGATAAGAAAATCAGATTCGTTGTGAATATTTTCAAAATAGTTTTGCAGGCCTTGTAAATCTGGTTTGACATAGTAGGGAGGCGAGACAAGTAAGCCTGTGGCGCCGCCCATGCGCGCCGACTGTATTTGCATGAACGCTTCTTCCAGGTGAGCAGCATTAATTCCCATAAACACGGGCGCATCCCCAAAAACATCACGGGCCACAGAGCACAGGTGCGTGCGCTCATCGGGTGTGAGGGTGAGGCCTTCGCCTGTCGTCCCGCCAACAACCACACCAGAAACCCCGGCCTCTTTCAGAAAGTGGAGGTGTTTTTCATAGGCGCTTGTTGCTAACTTGCCCTTCACAAACGGCGTGATAACAGCAGGGAAAACACCTGAAAGGGAAGAAGACATAAACCATTTGTATCCATGAGCGCTCACCCGACATCGTATACGTATAACTCCGATAGATCTAGACACTTTGTGTGATCACGTACGTGGTATCTTTGTGAAAAAAGAACGCTTTCTTGGCGGCCCTTCAAAGGAAGGACGCGTGCCCTCTTTTTTGTGCTTTTTCTGAAGGAATGCTAATGATTTTATGCTAGAGTAGGGGGGATATATTGTTGACCTTGATGCAAGGAACTATGCGCATAACGTCGTCTTTTTTGGTAAAGAATGTGTTCGGCAAGGTGGCGCTATGTGGGCTTTTTTTTATGCTATGTGGGAGCACGGTGCTCGCGCAAACGGTTTCTGACAAAAAGGCTCAACAAATGCTTCAACACTCTTTTGAGCAAGATACGTCTTTTGGTGATGTGAGCGTGGTGGCAGACCCGTTGATCAGGGACGTGGTGATCTGGACGCGCCTTCAAAAGAACATGGATGTGCCTTATGGCGATGTTTTTGGATTAATGAAACGGCGCGGTCATTGGCCGGGCTTGGTTGCGGTGCAAATCCGCCTTGAAAAAAGAATGGTGGATGACCCCTTGCCACTGCGTGATGTGTTGGCGTTTTTTGAGGCAAGACCGCCCTTAAGTCCCACGGGTAAGTTGTTGTATGCCGAGGCACTGTATAAAGCCAAAAAGCGTCAGCGTTTATCGACGGTGGCAAAAGAATATTGGCTGACGTCAGGCTTTACGGAAGAGCAAGAAAAACAGTTTTTTTCCCTGACCCGTCCATGGCTCACGCAACACCATCATGAGCAACGATTGCGGCACCTGATCATCGCCAGAGATGTGGAGAGCGCCCGGCGTATGTTGCCAAGGGTCTCAAAGTCGTGGCGCGCCCGGGGCAAAACATGCATTGCACTTTTAGACCCCAAAGCCACCCCGCCGCGTTATCGTTCCCTGGTGCATGGGGGTCGCATGGAAGAGCTGGTCGCGTGGTCTTATATGCGCTATTTGGCCCGCACGCGCCAATTTCGCAACGTGCCAGATGTGTTTGCTTATTTGCCTAAACACCTTGAGGATCCTGAGTTATTTCACAGTTTACGCATTATGTCGGCGCGCGAGCTTTTGGAAATGGGTCGCTATCGTGAAGCGGTTCGCCTTCTTAACAACCACCAGATTGCTTCCACAAAAATTCTTATGTATTCAGACATTCAATGGCATTTGGGGTGGGTGTGGTTTTCTTTTTTGGATAACCCTCAGAAGGCGCGACCTTATTTTGAGCGGTTTTTAAAAGTTGTGAAAACGCCCATCAGTCTTTCGCGGGGCCATTATTGGATGGGCCGTTTATACGAAACAGAAAAAAAGAAAGACAAATCAACATGGCACTATCGGAAAGCCTCGCGCCACAAAGCCGCTTTTTATGGGCAGCTTGCCAGCTATAAGCTGGGGGTCACCCCCGTTCCAACCTTAAAAGGCTTACCGGCGGTGCCCACGGCAGTGCGCAAAAAACTGAATCAGCAAAGTTGTGCGAAAGCGGCGCGTCTTCTCAGCACGTTGGGCCCTGACGGGATGATCTGCACGAAGATGTTTTTACAAACCCTTGTGCCGCGCATGAAAACGCCTATGCAGAAAAAAGCCCTGTTGCGCTTGGCGCATGACATTCATCCCAGCGTGGTGGTGGATATTTCACGGGCGTTTTGGATTAAGGGTGACCCTTTTGTGCCCATGCGATGTTCTTATCCTTTATGCAAGCTGCCTAACCTGTCTCGCGAGGATAAAGCCGTGGCGCTAGCTATCATCTATAAAGAAACGCGTTTTGATCCTTATGTGATTGGTGATGCGGGTGAAAAGGGCTTAATGCAGGTGATGCCTAACACAGCTGTGATGGAAGCCAAAGCCCTTAATGTGCATCATCATCCCGATAAGCTGTCTGAGCCGGCCCATAACATTCTGCTAGGGATGGCCCATTTTAAGCGGCATCAAAAACAATTTAACTTTCATCCTCTCACCATTTCGGCTTATAACGCCGGTGCTAAGGCCGTGCTAGGGTGGGAGAAAAGGATTTTTTCAAAAAAGCGGACGGTTTTCCACAAACGCTTTCCACGCTTTATTGATTATTATGTCAACTTGACGGAGTCTGTGCCCTATGAGTCCACGCGCGGTTATGTGCAGCGGTTTTTGGAAACCTATGCTATTTACCGCAGTCGCCTCAACCTGCCTTTTGTATTGAAGAGCTAGGTGGGACGCAAAACGGCCAATCACGTTGTTTTCGTATTGTTTTTAGATCTACTTTCCCTTGTTTTCCTATCTTGTGGCGTGAGAGAGGCGGTGGCCTTATCACGTGTGATCTGCCTCAAGTAGCCGCGGGCGCATGGTGAAAAAAATGCACATTGCGTGCTTTTTTTGTAGAGAAAAATTGCGTACCATCAAAAGCGTGTTACCTATGGAGAAAACGCTTTGATTCATACGCAAAAGGACATATGGTACGGGACCACCGTCTTGTTGGTACGCCAAAAGCAAGACGTTGTGATGGTGGCTGACGGCCAGGTTTCGCTGGGCAACACCATTGTGAAACACAGCGCCTCTAAGGTGCGTGCATTGTTGGACGGCAAAGCTGTGGTGGGTTTTGCGGGGGCCACGGCCGATGCCTTTACCCTTTTTGAGCGCTTAGAGAAAAAACTGGAGCAATATCCCCAACAGCTTTCACGGGCTTGTGTCGAGCTTGCGCAAGAGTGGCGCACCGATCGCTATTTAAGGCGCCTCGAAGCCATGCTGGCCGTGGCCAATCATAAGCACGGGTTTATTCTCACGGGATCAGGTGATGTGCTTGAACCAGAAGATGGACTGATTGGCATTGGCTCAGGCGGCACCTATGCTCTGGCGGCTGCACGCGCCTTGGTGGGGCGGGGGCTTTCTTCCGAAGAGGTGGCCAAAACAGCCATGAAAATTGCGGCCGATATTTGTGTCTATACCAACACACATCTTGTTATGGAAAAGATTAGCTCATGAACACATCGCAAAACGCGCTTAACCTTGAAAAAAATGTGACAAGCGGCCTTACGCCTCAAGAGATCGTCGCACAGCTTGATCGTCATGTTGTGGGGCAAAAGGAGGCCAAACGGTCTGTGGCCATTGCGTTACGCAATCGCTGGCGCCGATTGCAATTGGCTGATGATTTGCGTCATGAAGTTTCTCCCAAACATATTATCATGATCGGCCCCACGGGGTGCGGGAAGACGGCCATTGCCCGCAGGCTTGCACGTCTGACAGACGCGCCTTTTTTGAAGGTGGAAGCCACAAAATTTACAGAAGTGGGCTATATGGGCCGCGATGTAGAGCAAATTGGGCGTGATCTTCTCGAAATCGCCATCGAACAAACCAAAGAAAAAATGCGCGCGGATGTGGAGGCGACGGCCCAAAAAAACGCCTCCCATCGCTTGCTGGATGTGCTGGTGGGCAAGGATGCCAGCCAAGAAACGCGGCAATCGTTCTTAGACAAGCTGACGCGTGGGGAGATCGACGCCAAAGAGGTGGATATCCAGGTGGCAGATCATGGTACATCAGGGATGCCCACGTTTGATATTCCGGGCGTGCCAGGCGCGCAAATGGGGATGATTAATATCAGCGATGTGTTGGGTAAAACCTTGGGTGGTGGGCGCACGAAAACCTTAAGAACCACCGTCAAAGAGGCTTGGGCCCTGTTTTTTCAAGAGGAAAGCGAAAAACTTTTGGATCAAGAAAAGGCCGTGCGCGAAGCCATTCGCCTGACCGAGGAAAATGGCATTGTTTTTATTGATGAAATTGACAAAATTTGTAGCCGCAGCAACCGCGCCGGCGGTGATGTGAGCCGCGAGGGTGTGCAGCGCGATTTATTGCCTTTGTTGGAGGGAACCACCATCAACACCAAGCACGGCACGCTGCAAACAGATCATATTTTATTTATCACCTCAGGGGCTTTTCACGTGGCAAAACCGTCGGATTTATTGCCCGAGCTTCAGGGGCGCTTGCCCACGCGGGTTGAATTAAAACCGCTGACACAAGAAGATTTTGTGCGTGTGTTGGTTGAGCCTGAAGCCAGCCTGACGCGTCAATACACAGAGCTTTTGAAAACCGAAGGGGTGGATTTGGTTTTTGCAGAAGATGGCATTGAAGAAATCGCCAGCTGCGCCGCGGAGGTAAATGCGTCTATAGAAAACATTGGGGCACGGCGTTTGCAGACTATTCTTGAACGTCTCTTAGAAAGCATTAGCTTTGACGCCCCCGCTTGCGCAGGAGAGCAGGTCTTGGTTGATGCTGCTTATGTGCAAGATAAGGTAGGTTCTTTGGTGAAAAGCACAGATCTTTCTCGTTTTATTCTTTAGGTCATTATGGTCGCCACCTCTACATCGCTTTTAGACTATGCCGCAGACTGTCTCGAGCAGCTTCAAAGCGATGCCATTGTGGTGACAGGCGTGGATCGTTTTTTTCAACCCCTTTATGGCGAGCAAGCTTCACCTATCCACTGGCTTACGGGGTTTGATGGCTCATCGGCCACCGTGCTTGTCACAAAAACGAGCATAGACCTGATCACCGATGCCCGCTATACGGCCTATGCGAGAAAGAAGGTGCTGCCGGGCGTGCGCGTGTTGGATCAACAAGATACATCTCTTGAAAGCTTGCTGGCGCAAACTTTTCCCCAAAAAGCCACCATCATTTTTGATCCGTGGCGTGTGTCTGTTGCCTTGTTTAATAAGCTGAGCCAAGCCTTACCCCATCTTGAGTTTGTGGGGGCCTCGTATGATTTGTTTGAAAAAAAAGCACACCCCTCTTTATCGCCAGGAAATATCTATGTCTTAGACAAGTCAGACGCATCGGTGTTGCGTGCCTGTATGAAAATCCGGGATAGTCTGGCTGATGATGAGGCGTTGTTTTGCGGTGACTGTGTGTCTCTTTCGTGGCTTGTGGGGCTGAGGCAACAAACGCCTTCCTATGTGCCGGCTACAAACATGTATGGTCTTTTGTCAAAGACAAGTTTTTTCTTATGGTGCGATCTGTCTTGTGTGTCAGATGATGTGAGAGCGTATGTGTCATCCTGGGCCTCACTTCTTCCGCTGGATGATTTTGAGGCCACATTTACATCCATTATGGATATGTCATCGCTCGTCTATGTGCCAGAGAAAACGCCCTATGAGGTGTGGCGACTTGTGATGCAAGACAAGCGCCCTACGCGCAGCATTGCCAACCCGATAACCCCGCTTCAAATCATCAAAACAGAAACAGAGCTTGCCCACCTTAAACAAGCACAACAAAAGGAGGGTGTGGCGTTTAGCCGTCTTTTTTTTGATGTTGACAAGGCCATGTCTGCCCAAACGCCCCTTACGGAGTGGGATATTGTCAGCCGCCTGGAAGAGATTCGCCAAGAGCAGCGCTCTTATAAGGGGCCCAGTTTCCCCACCATTGCTTCCACAGGTGTGAATGGGGCTTTTGTGCATTATCATCCGAAACAAGGTCAATCGGCCCCGTTAATCCCGGGGCATATATTATTGGTGGATGCAGGGGGGCACTATTGGCCGGGCGGCACCACCGATACAACACGCACAGTGGCTTTAGGGGATATACATGACCCCTATATCTCAGCGGCTTATACCCGCGTGCTTAAGGGCATGATCGCCCATACGTGTGCTGTGTTTCCTGAAAAAACCCGCGGCATTCACTTAGAAGCCTTGGCCAGACAGTTTTTGTGGCAAGAAGGGCTTGATTATGCCCACGCCACAGGCCATGGGGTGGGGTATTTTTTAAATGTGCATGAGCCCCCCACCTTAAGTGGGCGTGATGATGGCATTGCCCTCAAACCGGGCATGACGGTTACCTGCGAGCCTGGCTATTACCGAGAAGGGGCTTTTGGGATGCGCCTTGAAAACATGATGTCTGTCGTGCCCGCCTCCCTTAAGGGGTTTTTGACCTTTGAGGTATTGACGCTGGTGCCGTTTGATTATCGTTTAATTGATCTGCGTGCCCTCACACCTGCAGAAATGGCCTGGATGAATCACTATCACGACACGGTGTTTGATACGATTTCGCCTTTACTTGGTGAAACTTCTCTGCAAAACTGGCTGCAGGCGAAAACATCACCCTTGGAGATTCTTTCATGAGTAATCCTTCAGATAAGCCAATTTTTGCGCACACGGGGGAGGGCGATCTTTCTTTTGAGCAAGGGCTTAAAGAGCTTGAAGCGATTGTAACCCAAATGGAGGAAGGACGTGTGAGCCTTGAGGAGGCCGTCTCTCTTTATGAGCGGGGCGTGGCGCTTCAAAAGCGCTGCAGCCAGCAGCTGGAGGGGGCGCGTTTGCGTATTGAGAAACTTTCTCTTACCCCAGAGGGTGAGATCGTTCAAGAACCTTTTGAGGCGCCTTCGTCTTCGTGAAGGTGGTGCGCTTGCACGTGAATTGAAACGCGTTGATAAGACCCAAAACGGCCAGGGGAAGCCCGACACCAGCAATGTGATGGGTGAGGTGATAACCTATGAGTGACCATGTGATCATATTCCGGCCAATCACGCTGCTGCCCACGGCTTTGCTGAGGCCCACCAAAAGATAGCGTTCAGCGCTGGGCGCCAGGCAGGTTGCGAGCCAAGGCGTAAGCGAAACCGCAAAAAGAACCCCCCAAAACACAATCCACAGTGCACCCCCTATCACAAAGAACGATGTCCACACATGCGTCCCCAAGAATAGAGGGACAACAGACAGGCCAAGCACAAACGACGAAACCCACAAAAGGTTTTGAGGCTTTTGATGGCGGCACCACCACCCCAATCCTAAGAGGCACAAAAAATCAAACCCATACAAAAAGGAAATTTGCGCTGACGTATATCCTTCCCAGGGAAAGTTCATAGCACCACACAGTGTGGGTAAGGTGGCCGCAAAAAACACAAAGGGCATCACATAGGTGCCATAGGCAAATCCTTGCGCCAAGGCAATGCTTGTGAGGATTTTCTTTTTTTGCCATAAAAGATGAAGAAGATCACGATAGGCCACAGGCGCCGGCATTACATGGGGTCTCTTAGCGGTTGTGTGGGTGTGTCTTTGTAGAGCGAGCCACAGCGCCAATAGCCCCCCTGCCAAAAAGAGCCAGCGCCATGACACATGATGGTTGTGCGACACAAACACAGCCATGGAAGCCAAAAACATTCCCCCCAAAGAACAGCCTTCATACAAAGCAGACCACCACAGATGATGTTCTTGGGATATGCTTTCCAGGAGGTAGAGTTTCGATAAGCTGCGCTCCCAAGACACGCTCATATCAAGCAGGCCTCTCAGGCCAATAAGCGCTAAGGGTGCGCCCATGCCCCACACATCTGTTGTGGGCAGAAAACACATACCCATCATGGCCAGAGCCATCAGCCACAATGAGAAGGTGAGGGCTGCATGTACGCCCCAGCGCTGGCACGCACGATAGGCAAGCACCACGCCTAAGGGCCTGAACATAATTCCGATGGAAAGCACGCCATAGGTCGCCATAAGATTCATCAACGGGGTTTCATAGGAAAAAAACAAGGGCGCCAAAATGGGCGCTAAAAAGCCATACAGCGCCGTGTCAAAATGATCAAAAAGGCTGGTGAGGCACAAAAAAAGGCGATGCTTTGAGGGAACGGTGGTGTGCATATATCGTTCTCACATTTATCCTAAGTTGCTATAAGGTCAGCTGGCATGCATTGATGTGTTTGTTTTTATGAGGCACTATACCATGATAAGAGGCAACAACCGATATTTTTAGACGATAAAATAAGGCGTGAGAAGAGGCATGACAGAACGAGCGGTTCTTGTTAAGCTTTACACATGTTGGCACACCCATCAAACAGTTCACGGAATTAAAGGAGAAGCATAATGGGAGATGATCTGCGCAGATTATTACTTTTGGGCGCTTTATGTATCGTCATTTTGATGGGGGGAGATTATATCCTCAGCTTTTTTCGGTCGGCGCCCCAAGATCCTGCGTGTGAGACCCCTCAGACGCCTTCTTCGCTCACACCTGTGGCCAACACAAAAGAAGCGCCTGTCTTGCCCGTGTCCAAGGTCTTAGAAGGCGGGGCGCGTGTGCCGATTGACAGTCCCTCCATCCAGGGATCTATCAACCTTGTCGGCGGCGTGCTTGATGATGTGGTGCTCAAAAATTATCGCTGTACGCTCAAAAAAGACAGCCCTTCCATTCGGTTGTTGGCTCCTCAAAACACCGATCAAGCCTATTATGCCGCATGGACGTTGGTGGGGGAGGGTAACGATGTTCTGCGTGTGCCGCCCCAAGATGCGTTGTGGCGTGTGGAAGGGGAGGCCAAACTGACCCCCGCAACCCCCGTTACGTTGTCACTCTCTTATGGCGACCTTTCTTTGCAAAAAACCTTTGCCATTGATGATGCCGGCATGTTCTTTGTGCGCTATCGGGTGAAAAACGAAGGGGAGCACCCCTTGTCTGTGATGTTGCGTGGTGATATTCATCGGATTGAACCTTCCCTGGAAAACCAAATGATGGCGCATGAAGGGCCCATTGGCTTTTTTCATGATGGGCTGCAAGAATTTTCTTATGATAAGCTGAAGACCAAAGGTCTTATTCAAGAGTCACCTACCAAAGGGTGGTTGGGGATTACTGATAAATATTGGTTGGTGGCATTTGCCCCCTATCAGGTGGTGACGCCTGTTTTTCAGCAAAATGCGGCCGCCCGTGTGCCTGTGTCGGCTTCTTTTTCAACGCAATCTATGGTGGTGTTGCCGGGTCAGACCCAAGACCTGTCATCACGTCTTTTTGTGGGCGCTAAGGTGCTTAAAGTGCTTGATGGTTATGAAACATCCCAAAACATTAAACACTTTGATTTGGCGGTGGATTTTGGATGGTTTTACTTTCTTACCAAACCGACATTTCATGTCTTGTCATGGCTGAAAACATGGACGGGGAGCTTTGGATTGGCGTTGCTGTTGTTCACCATTTTGCTGAAAATCATTTTCTTTCCCCTGGCAAATAAATCCTATCGCTCGATGACGCGGATGAAGCTTTTGACGCCCAAGTTAGACGAGCTAAAAAAGCGCTATAAAAGTGATCCGCAACGCATGAGCGCCGAGGTGATGGCCCTTTATAAACGGGAGAAGGTGAATCCGATTTCGGGCTGTTTGCCTATGTTTTTGCAGTTTCCGTTTTTCTTTGCACTCTATAAAGTGTTGTCGGTGAGCATCGAAATGCGCCATGCGCCTTTTTGGGGGTGGATTCAAGATCTTTCTGCGCCTGACCCCACCAATCTTTTTACGCTATTTGGGTTGCTGCCCATCACGTTGCCTGGGTTTCTTCACCTAGGGGTATGGCCTTTGCTCATGGGGCTGAGTATGTTTTTGCAGCAAAAGCTATCGCCCCCTCCGGCGGATCCTGTGCAGAAAAACATGTTTCTCTATGGCATGCCCATCATTTTTACCTTCATGTTCGGCCAACTGGCTGCCGGTTTGGTGATTTTTTGGACATGGAACAACTTGCTGTCGGTGGGGCAGCAGTGGATGATCACACGCAGCGCTGCCAAGGCTTAGGCATGAGACCTCGTGGCTCGTCAGTCCAAGCGCTTAGAACGTCAAGAGAAAGGTTAAGGGGGCGGTCAAAAAAAGAGGGGCACCATCCCTTTGGTCAGGGCATATAGAGCGAGCATCAAAACAATGATGGCCAACGCCCGATTAATCTTTTCAAGATTGTGGGGGTTTTTTTGGGTCATGAAGAATATGCTGGCCGCAAGAAAACACCACCACGCGCAGGAGCCCAAAAACAGAGAGAGAATAAGAAGCCCATGGTGCAACGCACCTCCATGAAACGAAAGATTAAACAGAGAAAATAACACCACCAGGGCGCCCGCGGTGAGGGGGTTGAGGATGGTAAGGGAAAATCCTGAGATAAAGGCGAAGAAGGGGCGCTGCTTTTTTTGAGCCACGCTGTGTTGCGGCGGCTTGTGCCATAGATAGAGTGCAAAACAGATGAGCAGCACGCCTATCACGCCATAAACATGAGGAGAAGGAGCGGGTACCCATCGCTCAACTATTTTGGCGCCTAAAGAGGCCATCAAAGCGATGACCCCGTCTGCGACACTCACGCCTAACGCTAAGGCACCCACTTGCACCCACTGACGCTTGAGTGTGAAATAGGAAATAAAAAGGGTTGCTGCACCTACGGGCGCTGAGACAAGAATGCCGATCACAAAAGCGTTCACCAGGTCAAGAAGCATAGAAACGTCAGAGCTTACGGCGAATACATCTGCAATAACTATAAAAACTAGCAACGCCTAAAAAAGCCGCCACGCACATCACCCACAGCCCCAATGTATGGAGGCTATGTCGCATAGGTAGATGCACAAGATCTGTGGCCATTAAGATGGCGACAGCCATCATTTCAACGGCTGTTTTCCACTTTGCAAGCAGGGGCACATGTAAGGCTGTGTGAGTCATTTCCATATAACGTTCTTTAAGGGTGGGCGCTGCTAGCTCCCGTGCCACAATGACAAGCGCTGGGATCAGGTAAAAGCCATCAATTTTACCTTGGTCCACAAAAATTAACAGCATAGGCACAACCAACAATTTGTCTGCCAAAGGATCCAAGAGACGTCCCAACCGTGAAATTTGGTTATAGAGGCGGGCGAAATAACCATCGAAAAAATCTGTGAGGGCTGCCACAGTAAAAAGAATATTACGCGTCCACAAAGACCAAGGTTGATGCACAAAGCAGAGGCCTAAGATCACAAGCGCACAGCCAAGACGAAAAAAGGTCAGCACATTGGGCAAAGAGAGCACAGAAAAAGAGGGCTTTGCAAGGGGTATCCCTGTGCCGGCAAGACGCGTTTTCCGTAATGGACAGGACAATTTCACAGCCTCCATTTTCTCCCGTGTTGTTATCTAATCATTTTTTTTTAAGTATTCATAGATTTTTTGGGAAAGAATTTTTGAAAAGCCTGGCAGGTGGGCAATTTGCTCACAGGTGGCTCGTCGTAATGCAGCCACAGAACCAAATGTTTCACGTAAAACTTTAGACTTTTTGCTTCCCACCCCTGGCAGTGAGGAAAAGGAAGAGGCGATCATCTCTTTCTCTCGTCGCTTACGGTGGGACGTGATGGCAAAAGTGTGAACCTCATCGCGCAGGCGTTGAAGATAGGTGTAAAGGGGTGTGTCCGGCATAAGGGGCCATACACCTTGAGCGGTGTGAAAGGTTTCTTTCCATCGTCCACGATCAGGGCCCTTGGCGATGGCCAGGATGGGAATAGCAAGGTGAGGAAAGCGCGCTAACGATTTCTCTGCCTGGTGATAATGCCCGCGCCCACCATCAATGATGATCAGATCTGGCGCTTCTTGAGGCGCATGGCTGATGTGGTGAAAATGGCGTGTGAGCACGTGATCCATCATCTGATAATCGTCTTGCGTATTAACCGTGGGGTCAAAAGAAAAGCGCCGGTAGGCAGATTTTTTAAAGCCTTCTGGTGTGGCCACAATCATGGCGCCGTAGGCATGACGCCCTTGAAGATGACTATTATCAAACACATCAATACGGCTTATGGGGCGCACAAGGCCAAGGTGATCTTGTAGCGCGTGAAGACAGTCGGCAATCTCTTGGATGTGGTGGTGATGCCGGGTGAGTGACTCTTGCGCGTTGGTGATGGCCTGATCACACAGCTCACGTTCTTGACGATTGCGAGGCGGGCGGATATCCGTGGTGCCCAAGGTGGCCATGGCGTCTTTAAAAAGATCGGCACCCTCTGGGACATCCGGCGTGATGATCTCGGTAGGGAGGGGATTTTTTTGGTAAAACTGCACCAACAGCTGCCAAAAGGTGGTGGGTGGGATGTGTGTTGACGCGTCTTCTTGCCGCGGCGCCTTGAGGAGCGTACCGCCTAACAATTGTCCTTGACGAAAAAAAAGCCAATAAAACCCAAAGGCAGATGCGTTCGCCCAGATGCCGATGATATCGGTGGAGGTAGCGTTTGACAAAAACAATGCCTGTGTTTGTTGAATATCCATCAAGGCATGAAGGCGATTACGCACACGCGCCGCTTCTTCATAACGTCTTTGCGCGCTCAAATCATTCATGGTCTGGGTCAATGTTTTTTGAATATCACCTGATTTGCCTTGCAGCACCTTTTTAACACCGCGCACAGAGGTCAAATAAGCCTGGCGGTCAATCTTGCCCACACAAGGGGCACTGCAACGTTTGATGTGATACTGAAGACATGGCCGTGTGCGCGTCTGAAAGGTGTGATCTGTGCAGGTACGCAACATAAAAGCCCGCTGGAGTGCATTTTGGGTGAGAGACACAGACTTAACGGAAGGGAAGGGACCAAAAAGAATATCTTTTTTTGACAATACTTTGGTGTTACGTACACGCTTCAAATAGGGCCACGTGCTGTGATGTAAACACAGGTGGGGCAAGCTTTTGTTATCTCTAAAGACAACGTTATAAGGAGGCAGATGTTTTTGAATCAGCTTCACCTCCAACAGAAGGGCTTCGGCCTCATTGCGCGTTTGAATAATGTCGAGATACGCTACAGAAGAGATCATCCGTTGTATGCGCACAGACAACCTAGTCTTTTGTGTATAACTTGACACCCTTTTGAAGAGATTTTTAGCTTTCCCCACATAAAGGGTGCGCCCCCTTTCATCTTTCATCTGGTAAATACCCGGGGTGAGGGGAACAGATGCGACTCGCTGCTTGAGATAGGCAAAACCTTGTATAGACTTATTTTTCAACTCTTTTTTTCCAAAAAAAACGGCATTTTTTTTATGCGTGGTCGCCGTAAAAAAAAGATGGCATAAGAACAGACAATGGTAAAGAAAGGCTAAAAACTATCCACGATTTTTGTGGAAAAACCTGTGGAAAAAATGCACAACATGGGACGCAAGGGCATAGGAGAAAGGCGTCTTTTTTGGTTTGCACACATTTTCATCGAGTGCATCTCTTGAAATCCTGACGCATTTCTTTTTTGGCGATCCCCTTGGGTTTATGTAGATTCCTTTTTTCAAAAGCACGCCAAAAGAGAAAAAGCTGTGGGGTTATTTTTTCTCTTGGGGTTTGGCGCGATCTTGGTTACACTGGGGCCGATGATTAGATTTGGCTTGTAAAAACTTATGGCTCTTAAGATACGTCTGGCCCGTGCTGGCACAAAGAAACGTCCCTTTTACCGCATTGTGGTGGCAGAAGCCACAGCCCCGCGTGACGGCCGTTTTGTGGAAAAGGTGGGCACCTATGATCCGCGTCTTCCTTCAGACAATCTTTTGCGTGTGGTGTTGAAGAAAGATCGTATTGAGCATTGGTTGTCCGTGGGCGCTAAGCCTACAGAGCGGGCGGCGCTGTTCTTGGCCAAAGCTGAGATGATCCCTGCACCGGCGCAACCCAATCGTCCTCAAAAAGCGGCACCACGTAAGAAGGCCTTAGAACGCAAGGCGGAAAAAGAGGCCAAGCAAGCCGAGAAGGCAAAAGAAGCCGCAGCAACTCAAGAAGAAGCTGCGAAGAAAGCGTCCGCTGAAGAAGAAACCTCCAAGGAAATGCCTCAAGACGTCCCTGCCAAAGAAGCCAAGGCTGAATCGGGCGCGACTGAAAAAACGGACGCCAAGGCTGAGGCTAAAGAAGATTCAAAAAAAGCTTCACCCTCTCCGGAGACGAAGGCTGACACCAAGGCCGCAGAATCTGCGCCCGAGAAGGCTGACACAAAGAGTGAAGCTGACGTCGGCAAAAGTGAAAGCGCCAAGAAATAGAATCACTCGTCATGGCCCTTCTGTGGGTGAGGGGGGTTGGGTGTTGCTCCCTATGTTTTGTCACGTTTTTCATCATCCCGTTCTTAACAATCGATTCGACGTGGACGGCGGAAGGACGTGAGCATGGATGACCTTGTGTGCGTCGGTCGCATCTTGGGGGTGCATGGTCTTAAGGGGCTATTGAAAGTGCACAGTTTTACAGAACCTCCTGACGCTTTGTTTGCTTATCCTTGTCTTGACAAACAAGGGGATGCGTTGCTCACCTTTGACACCCGCTCTCTTTCAATAAGAGGGCACTATCAGGGTCGACCTTTTTTTTTGGTGGGAGTGGAAGGGTGCAGCACGCGTGAGCAGGCTGCCCTTTTGGTCACGAAAAAACTGTATATTCCTAAAAAACACCTTCCTAACCTTGAAGAGGATGTGTTTTATCACCATGCCCTTGAGGGTCTTGCGGTACTTCATCCCACCAGCAAAGCGCCGTTGGGGCATGTCAGGTCTGTTCACAACTTTGGGGCAGGTGACTTACTGGACATAAAAACCAAGGCCGGTCTTTCTTTGTTTATTCCTTTTCGCGAAGACGTGGTGGCCGATATTTCATTGGAAGATAAAACATTAATGCTGACGCCTCATGGTCTGACCTTTTTTGATATCATGCCGCCATCGCGTTCTTCCCCTAAACCCTCATCATGAGGTGACCCGTTTATGCATATTGTGGTATTGACCCTTTATCCTTCCATGTTTCCTGGCCCCTTAGGGGAAGGTGTGCTGGCCAAAGCACGCGCAGACAAACACTGGACCCTATCGCTAGTGAATATGCGAGATTTTGCCCATGACGCCCACAAAAGTGTGGATGCACCAGCGTTTGGTGGCGGCGCAGGCATGGTCATGATGCCCCATGTGGTGGATGACGCGCTGATGCATGCAGGCCGCCTTGTCTCTCATCCCCGCTATATATATCTTTCACCGCGCGGGCGCCCCTTAACCCAAGCGTGGATCAAAAAAGCGGTTCGCCCTGTGCAACCACCTCCTCATGAAGGAGGGGCAGGGATACCCTCTTCGGGATCTTCATCTACTACGCTTTTATCCGCAACATCTTCACCTTCAACGTCACGTGCTGCAGGCCCAGAGGCACCAACGCCGCGCCCGCTGGTTTTGCTGTGTGGACGTTTTGAAGGGGTCGATCAACGGGTGCTTGACCACCATGGTGTGGAAGAAGTGTCATTGGGCGATTTTGTGCTCATGGGCGGTGAGGTGGCGGCGATGGCGCTTATTGAAAGTGTCGTGCGCCTGTTGCCTGGTGTTCTGGGGAATGCTTCCTCCTTAACAGAAGAATCTTTTGAAGACGGGCTCTTAGAATATCCGCACTACACCCGTCCGCGCGTGTGGCAAGGCCGTGAGGTGCCCGAGGTGCTGCTTTCGGGTCATCACGAGCGCATTCAGGTGTGGCGTCAACAAGAACGGGAACATATAACACAAAAAATGCGTCCCGACCTGTGGGATAGGTGGACGAAACGTGTGAAATGTGGTAGAGAAGAAGATGTTTGATGTGAAGAAAGCAAGGCGTTATGAATCAGCTCCAAGAATTTGCAAAGCGTACCCGTGAGGCCCTTCCCGGGCATGGCAACATCCCGGCTTTTCGCCCTGGTGATACGCTGCGTGTTCAGGTGAAGATTAAGGAAGGCAGCAAGGAAAGGCTCCAGGCCTTTGAGGGGTTGTGCATTGGGCGCAAAAATCGCTGTATTCATTCATCTTTCCGGATGCGCAAAATTTTGGCCGGTGAGGGTGTGGAGCGTGTTTTCCCCCTCTATTCTCCGCTCATCACCATTGAGCGTCTGCGCGAAGGTGTCGTGCGTCGGGCAAAGCTGTATTACCTGCGGGATCGTCAAGGCAAGCGGGCACGCATTAAGGAGAAAAAATATTTTTCCGAAAAAAACGCGCGCAAGGCTTCGTCAGTGCAAGTGAGTGAAGCCGCCAAGACGTCGGTTCCTGCAAAAGCATCTGCTGATAAAGCGGCCTCACCCCAAAAAGGGGCCTCTTCTGTCAAAGCATCCCAAGGGTCGGCCGTTAAAGACACAACGCAGAAAACCTCTTCTTCATAGATTGGGTGTGATGTGGGGGTGAGGGGAAAGAAACCATGCCACAAACCCGTATGACCCAAAAAAAATGGTTGCCGCGTATCTATCCCCGGAAGGGCAAGGTGTTGGACCATGCGTCGCTTTCCGCTTCAGATACGTTAACGGTGTTTGTGTATCGCTTTCAGCCTGGCGTGGATAAAGAGCCCTCCCTGGATAAAATATGTCTCGACAGAAGTGACGTAGGCCCCATGGTGTTGGATGTGCTCATGCACATCAAAGGTCATATTGACCCCAGCCTTACCTTTCGGCGTTCGTGCCGAGAAGGGGTGTGCGGATCGTGTGCTATGAATATCAATGGCGAAAATAAATTAGCCTGTATCGACCCTGTGGGCACGCGCAAGACGCTAACGATTTACCCTCTTCCGCACCAGCCTGTGATTAAGGATTTGGTGCCCGATCTGAGTCATGCGTTCAAACAGTATGCCGAACTCAAGCCCTGGATGCAGCGAACAACCTATCCTGAAGGAAAAGAGGTGACGCAGTCTCCGGAAGCGCGCGAAAAGCTCGATGGGTTGTGGGAATGTGTTTTGTGCTTTTGCTGCTCTACCAGCTGCCCGAGCTATTGGTGGAATGGCGATCAATATCTGGGCCCCGCTGCGCTTTTGCAAGCTGCGCGATGGATTCATGACAGCCGCGATGAGGCTGAACGCAAGCGCTTAGATCATGTGGAGGGGCCATTTTCGCTCTATCGCTGTCACACTATTCTTAATTGCGCCAAGGCGTGTCCTAAGGGGTTGAACCCGGCCAAGGCCATTGCAGGCATTAAAAAGCAACTGGCTGCTGGCACCAAAACCTAGGCAGTCTCCCTGTTAACAGGTGGCTGGTTACATTTCTTTGTGTTCACGGGGGGTATGGGCGCTTATGACACGTCCAGCAAAGCCTTGGCTCCCTCAAGAGTGAGGCCGTAGCTGGGGTTAATTTTCACCGTTTGCTTTTTGCCCGTTGTTTCTTCTTGGGCCGATACGGTGAGGATGCCGTCCTTATCAAGGGTAAAGCTTACACAAATGCGCGCCGTGCCTGCGGGTAAGGGGGGAAGATCCACAAATTCAAACATGGCTAACGAGCGATTATCCTTGATATGATCATGCTCACCTTGCAACACATGGATGCGCAAGGCCTCTTGATTGTCTTTGGCGGTGGTGAAGATTTGTGTGGCCTTCACAGGAATGCGTGTGTTGCGGCGAATCAGGGGTTCAAATGTGTCGCCCATCACCTCAATACCCAAGGAAAGGGGCGTGACGTCTAGCAAAATATGGTCCGCGCCTTGGCTTAACGCTTTGGCCTGTAAGCCTGCCCCTAAGGCCACCGCGTGATCGGGATCAAGGGTGTGCAGCGCCTCTTGACCGAAATAGGATGATACGGCTTTTTGCACCAAGGGCATGCGCGTGGCTCCCCCCACCAAGATGATGCCCTTCAGGCCATGGGGCTGAACGTTGGCGTCACGCAAAACGTTTCTCACGCACACAAACGTTTTATCCACCAACGCCTGGGCGCAATGGGTAAGATCATCGCGGGTGACAGTGTGCTTGTGGGTGGCATGCAAAAAAACGGCCTTTTCCTCATGACTCAAGGTTTCTTTTACCGCCCTTGCGTGAAGGCGCGCCGACATTTTTTGCGTTGGAGAGAGGCGGGGCCACTCTTGAGCAAGCACCCATTGCGCTAAAGCTTCATCGATGTCATCGCCGCCTAGCTGTGTGTCGCCGCCTGTGGCCCGCACATCAAACACCCCGCGGGTCATCGAAAGCAGCGAAAAGTCAAACGTGCCACCGCCGAGATCATAAACCCCATAAAGGCCTTCTATCCCTTGGTCAAGGCCATAAGCCAGCGCTGCCGATGTGGGTTCAGAGAGAAGGCGTAACACGCGAAATCCAGCCTTTTCAGCCGCCTTGCGTGTGGCCGCACGGGCATGATCACGAAAATAGGCGGGGATGGTGATCACCGCTTCGTGCACCGGGTGGTCCAGTGCAGTTTCGACCTTGGTTTTGAGGGAAGACAAAAAGTGGGCGGTCAGTTCTGTGGGGGTTAAGAGGTGACCACCGACCCTAAGCGCCACCCCGCCTGAAGCGTGGGGAAACACGGTGTGGGGGAAGGCGCGCGCTTCTGTGCTGTCAGGCGCCGCACCCATCAGACGCTTGATGGAGGACACCACATGATCTGGCCGTGTTGTTAACAAAGCGGCTGCCTCATGGCCAAACACAAGCGCTGGTGCATCACGAGAGGCGCGTGGTGTATCAGTCCATCCGATCAGCGAAGGTATTAAGATGTGGCCATCTAGGGGAATCAATGCAGGGCCGTCGTCACGCATAATAGACACCAAGGTGTGCGTGGTGCCTAAATCAATGCCGATGGCTGTGCATCGGGAGTCAGTGTTTTGGGTCTCGGGTTCTTGAATCTGAAGACTCATGGCGTCTCCTTCGTTGATGAGGGAATAGAGGGGGGAATCAACGTTTGCTTCAGCATCTCACGCAACCGCCACAGCCCGCGCATGCGCATATAGGCGGCACCAGCACGCTCAAACTGTTGAGCATCAAAGGCCTTGCAAAGCGTTTGCTCAGCTTCGGTGATGGCACATGTTAAGGCGGGTTCATCCAGGCGGCCTTCTTGACACGCTTCTTCCGCTTCCATCAGGGCTTCCAGGGTGTCTGGATCTTGGCGTAAGGGCCACAGGCCGTGATATTGAAACAAGAGCTTGGCGCGCGTTTTGATCTCTTTGAGGGTTTCATAGGCCTCCACCACATGGGAAAAGGCCGCTTCAGACTCGGCTTGTTTTACCGGATCACTCACAAATTGATCAGGGTGAAGGGCCAGCTGACGTTTGAGAAAAGCGGCTTCCAAGACGGCCGGGTCAAGAGAAAGGGCCAGTGGCAGCCCCAGCTGCGTAAACGGTGCGATCACAGCAGCATCATGGGGCGCAGGGGAAGAAGAAACAAAGGGTGTGGACATAGGCTACGAAGAGAGGAGAGGAGGAGGGACAAAAATGCTACACAAGAAACCCGCGCACATCAAACATGAAAAGACTGACCGCAGCCGCATTGCCCCTTTTCGTTGGGGTTAATAAACTTAAAGCCAGGGGCCAACGGGTCATCGTCAAAATCCATGTGCGTGCCAATCAAGAAAAGCACAGCGGCTGGGTCAATAAACAGCGCCACATCTTGGTTCTTTACGCATTCATCGCCCGGCTTCACTGTGTCTACATATTCAAGGTGATAGGCCATGCCTGAGCACCCCTTGGTCTTGAGGCTCACCCGCACCCCAAGGGATGGTTTGTGGCGTTCTTTCAACAGGCGTTTGATGTGCACAGCTGCCCTCGGCGTAAGCGTGAGGATGGCCGGTTTTTCCTTGAAAGGCGCTGAAGGAGGGGGGGATGAAGATTCTGACATATCTTGATCTTGCGGATCCCCTAACCAGCAGGCGCAGGGATTTGTTTCGACTCATAATCAGAGATGGCGGCCTTAATGGCTTCTTCCGCCAACACAGAACAGTGAAGCTTCACAGGCGGCAACACCAATTCATCGGCAATATCCTTGTTTTTGATGGTGCGAGCTTCTTGCAGAGTTTTGCCCTTAAGCCATGTGGTGGCCAATGAGCTTGACGCAATGGCTGAGCCACAGCCAAAGGTTTTAAACACAGATTTTTCAATCACACCCTTATCATTCACTTCAATTTGCAGCTTCAGCACATCTCCACACGCCGGTGCACCCACAAGGCCGGTGCCTACGTTTTTCTTGGTTTTGTCTAGTTTTCCCACATTGCGCGGCTTTTCATAGTGATCAATCACTTTTTTGTCATAAGGCATGGTTTTTCCTCCTTTTTCTTAATGGGCCCACTGAATGGCGCTGACATCCACACCCTCAAGGTGCATTTCCCACAAAGGGCTCATGTCGCGCAAACGGTTGACCTCTTCAATAATGCGTTTCGTAGCATAAGTGACTTCTTCTTGCGTGGTCATGCGCCCAAAACTGATACGCAGTGAGGTGTGCGCAAGCTCTTCATTCACACCCAAAGCGCCCAGCACATAAGAAGGTTCAAGGGAAGCCGACGTGCACGCCGATCCTGAAGAAATGGCCAAGTCTTTGAGGCCCATCATCAGCCCTTCGCCTTCCACGCCCGCAAAACTGAGGTTAAGGTTATGGGGCACACGATGCGTTTTGTCCCCATTGAGAAATACCTCGGGCAGCGATGTGGTGAGGGTGTGATACATGTCATCAAAAAACCCCTGTATCCGGGCCACCTCTTCTTGCTGTTCCTGCTCAGCCAGCTTACAGGCCTCACCCAGCCCGGCGCATAGAGCTGGAGATAAGGTGCCTGACCGCATATTGCGCTCTTGCCCGCCACCGCTTAACAGGGCCCGCAGCCGCACCCGCGGGTTTTTTCGCCGCACATAAAGCGCGCCAATGCCTTTGGGGCCATAAATTTTGTGACCGGAAAGGCTTAAGAGGTCAATGTTCATAGCCTCCACATCCAAAGGTATTTTGCCCAAGGCCTGCGCGGCATCAGTATGAAAATAGACCCCGCGCGCGCGGCACATCTTGCCAATCGCTTCAAGGGGCTGAACGACGCCAATTTCATTGTGCACCGCCAGCAC
>CBFICL010000002.1:0-54940 GCA_965661165.1 uncultured Holosporaceae bacterium
TCGTCCCTATAAAAAGGTGCTGTGGCATGAGGAAGGCGCTTTGCCAGTTGGCTTACAGGGCTTCGGAGGGGAGGCGTGGGTGAGTCAAGGCTCTGAAGACGATTTTTTCATTCGTGTGATCCAAAAGCAGGCCCCCTTTTGGGGGTCGAGGGTGCATCTGGCCCCACGCGCTTCATGGATAGGGGCTCTTTTTAAGAGGCTCTGGGCGTCTCCTGTGCGTCTGGCCTGGCACCTTTGGCTTTTTTTGGCTTCCCTTGTGGGGGGTGGGCTGTTCTATACGTATTGGCAGGAGCCTCGGTTGCGGCATCAAGAAGCTGTCGGCATCGCGTCCTATCAGGAACTGACGAAAAAAAGAGCCGCTTTTCCTTTATCCCTCGCGCGTTGCATGCAGTGGATGGCTGAGCATCAGCAGCATCCGTTAAGGGGATTGAAAAAAATAGCGCCCCTTGTGGGCAAGCATTTTCGCCTGCGTCATGTGTTCTGGCAGGCCGAAAAACCATCTGGACAATCGTTGGTGTTGGAGATGTGTCCGCAAACGCCCCATCCTCAGCAGGCTGTGAAGGATTTTCGCGTGTTGGTGGATCGTCTGAAGGCCTCTCCCTATGCCGTGAACGTGGAGGTTATCAGTGATGGCGTTGTCAGCCAACCAGATGCTTTTTACGCCGGTGGGTTTGCCGACAATCATGACCGGGATATTACCTTTGTGGTGAAAATAGTATGGTAAAGACCTCTTTTGCGATTAAAGCTTATGGACTTCTTTTCTTGGCCTACACCGGGCTATTGATGGGGGGGGTGTGGCTTTTGGTGCGGCTTGAAACACAAGGAAAAGCGCATCACCTGATGGCTCATCAACAGCGCATGTGCGTGCGTCTTGACAAAGAAATTCAGATTCTTCAATCGTGCTGGCCACGCATGCAATTGGCTCGTCAGCCCGCAAAGAACATTACATCTCACGTGGATTTGGGAGAAACCATCAAGCAGCTTGCGCGCGCTGAAGGGTTAAGCGACCTTAAGTTCCAAATTATGCCCTATAAGCGCGTCAAGAAAGAGGGGGAGGTTCGCCGCACACGGGCGATTGTGATTGATTTTATGGCGGATCATGATGGCGCCGTGGCCCGCTTTGTTGAGCGCTGTACCCAGGTGTTTAAAGGACAGCTGGTGGCCCGCAGTTTTTTGCTTGAGCGAGATGTGCTCGCCCAAGGGGATGGAGAAGGCACGGCCCTTTTGACGGGTTGCTATGTCTTAGACTGGGTGCTGCCCCCGAAAAAAATAGCTTTGAAACGGCGCAAAAAGGGGGTAGGATTTCGGGGTCAATGAACATGTAAGAGGTGGTATGCGCACACTGTTACCCAAAGATTTTTATCTATTGATTTTGCTTTCTACGTGTTTTGCTGTTTTTTTATATTATTTTTTCTTCATTCTCAGTTAATAAGGGTTGAACGTAAGCAATGTTAGAAGGGTTGAGACGTTGGAGCCAATCATGGTCAGCAAAGATGCTCTTGGGGGTTTTGGCGCTGTCAATGGTGGCTTTTTTTGGTTTTGATCGCCTGTTTTTGGGGGGCGGCGACCCTGTGGTGGCAACGGTGGGCAGTCAAAAAATTCGCACCCGTCAGGTACGCCGCTTGCTTTCCCAGCGTCTTCAGATGATTCAGGCGCGGTTGGGGCGTGAGATGACAGTTGCCGAAATTCAGCAGAGTCAGGTGATTTTTTCGGTTTTGCGCGAATGCATCAGTCAGGCGCTGCTTGATTTAGAGGCCGATCGTTTGGGGTTGGTGGTTTCAGATGCCATGCTCAAAAAAGCGCTGATGGGCACTTCTTTTTTTCAAGACGATGAAGGGTGTTTTTCACAGGCAAAATTTCAGCGCTTTTTAAGAGAGCGCGGCTGGGAAGAACGCACCTTTTTGACGATGCAGCGCGAGGCCATGCGCCGACAGCAGGTGATGCGCACCTTGGGGTGTTTGGTTTATGTACCTTACGTGTTGCCAGAAATGAACGTGCTGACCGAACATCAAGAGCGTTTAGGTGCTGTGATGCCATTGTCGCCGGCGCGTGTCGCGGTGTCTGAACCTTCACGCCAAGAGGTGGAAACCTTTTTTAAAGATCACGCCGCACAGTTTGAGAAACCAGCGCAGTGCGGGTTTTCGGCCCTTTCTATTTCTCCGGACTTATGGAAGAAAGAGTCTCTCTCTGATACCGACATGAGGAAGAAAATGTACGACCTTATGGAAGTGGTAGAAGATCATCTTTATGGCGGCATGTCGCTGGAAGATGTGTCCAAAAAGTTTGGTCTTTCTGTAGTGCGTGTCCCTCTTTTTTCCAAAGAAGGTCCGTGGCCCTCTGTGCTTACCAAGCGCTTTCAAGGGGATGATGGGAAGGCCCTGGTGGATTATGTATTTTCTGAAGATGTGAAGCGGCGTCCGCATGTGAAAAGGTTGTCTGAACGCACGTTGGCTGTGGTGGATGTGCAGGATGTGCGACCCTCTTTTGTGCCTCCGCTTGAAGACATTCGCCCTGAGGTGGTGAAGGCATGGAAGGTGTCACAAAAGCGCGTGCAGCTCAAACGTTATGGGGAAGAGATGGCGCAAGCCTTGATGAAAAAAGAGGGAAAGAAGGGTTCTTTTGCTTTGCTGCCGGCGGTGACGTTGTCATCCGAGAAGATGCAGGTGCCACCCAAGGTGCAAACAGCTCTTTTTGAAATGAAGCCCGGTCAAATCAAGGTGTCAGAGATGCGCGATGGGTCGCTTTGTCTTGTGAAATTGCTGGAGATTCGTCAGCCGGCTGACGGGGTTATTCAAAAGCACATTGCCTCGCAAACAACCACGGTGCGTGACATGCTGAAAGAAGATTTTGCGTTGGCGTTTTTGTCATCATTAAGGGCACACTACCATGTTCATGTGCATCAGGAGGCCTTGGCGCGGGCGGTGTCGTAACCCTATCAATTTTTAAGGAGCAAGGGATGGCTGAACAAAGCGTAAGTCATGCCACCATCTTAGATGGTCGCGCGGTGGCTGATGGGCTGTTTCCCCGTTTTTGTGCCTTGCGTGAGCGTCTTGAAAAGCACCGAGGGAAGCCGCCGGGGCTTTGTGTGCTGGCTTTTGGCCATCATCCTCCCAGTGATCTTTATATTGAGCGTAAGTCTGACATGGCGCGTCGTTTAGGGTTTGTGTTTGAAGCCAAACGTTTTGACAATGCCGTGTCGTTGCCTGAAGCCTTGGCTGTGATTGAGACGGTGAATAATGACCCGTCCATAGATGGCGTGATCGTACAAATGCCTGTGTCACCCTCGGTGTGCGCCCACACGCTTTTGGAATCGGTGTCCGCGCATAAAGATGTGGATGGCCTGCATGCTTTGAATCGGGGCGCGTTATATGCCCCTTCGTCACAGGGGTTTGTGCCGTGTACACCTTGGGGGTGCGTGCAATTGTTAGATCATTACGACATCCCCCTTAAGGGTCGTCACGTGGTGGTGGTGGGGCGTTCTTTGTTGGTGGGACGTCCTCTGGCTGCCTATTGCTTGCGTCGTGATGCCACGGTGACCGTGACCCATCGTTACACCCAAAACCTTAGTGCACTTATGCGGCAGGCAGACATTGTATTTGTGGCGGCCGGCGCACAACATATGATTGATGCTTCCTATGTGCACCCGCAAAGCGTGGTGGTGGATGTGGGGATTCATCGCATGCCAGACGGTACCATCACGGGCGATGTGGATTTTGCCTCGGTGGCGCCGCACGTGAAGGCCATCAGCCCTGTGCCTGGGGGGGTGGGTCCGTTGACGGTGATGGGGCTCATGCATAATACCCTGCAAGCAGCCTATGCCTCGTGTCAGCTTCCTTTCCATGTCTAACCTAGCACGCATTAACACCTGGCTGCGTCACGCCGCGTCCCTTCTTTTTCCGTTTCGTTGCCCCTTATGTCGCACACCTTTAGACAACCGAGGTCTTTGCGGCGCATGTTGGCGCAAGATCACCTTTCTTTCAGGGCCTTTATGCCAAACTTGTGGCACGCCACTTCCTTTTGCTGTGTCACAGACATTCACATGTGGAAGTTGCTTGGCGCATCCGCCCCCGTTCCAAGAGTTGCGTTCGGCATTTCTTTATGATGAGCACTCGCGGGCCTTGTTGTTGCACCTTAAAAATCGCCAGGGTCTTTTTTTGATGCCTTTGTTGGCCCACTTCCTTATGCGCCTTGTGCCCAGCTTAACTGGGCCTTTTGATTGGGTCGTGCCTGTGCCCCTTCATAGAAGGCGTCTGTTTAAACGTGGGTTTAACCAGGCCGCCCCTTTGGCTCAACAATTAGCCCAGCGTTGTGCGTTAACCTATGTCCCGTTTTGTCTCAAGCGTCATCGGCATACACCGTCGCAAGGAGGGCTTAACGTGCGCCAACGACGTGACAATGTGCGTACAGCTTTTTCTGTGCCCAGCGCGTGGCAAAAAGAGGTGGCCGGCAAACGGATTCTGCTTGTGGACGATGTGTATACCACAGGCGCCACATTATCGGCGTGCACAAGAGGGTTGCTTGCTGCAGGGGCGCAAGGCGTTTCTGCCCTTACACTCGCGCGCACACCATTATCTAAAAATCCCTTGGGTTAGCGCGCGCCTTTTTCTTTCATAACGCTTAAAATCAGCTCATGCATCTTTCGAGTCGCGTATTGGCCAAAAAGCGTGTGGAGCGTTGCTGCTTTCTTTTTAAGCTGTTCGGGTTGTTGGAGGGCCTTGTCTAAAAAATGCGCCAGACTTTCTGGGTGAAAATTTTTTTGCGCCATGAGAAATCCAGCACCGCTTTCTTCAACCGTTTGGGCATTGATATATTGGTGGTTACCTTTGGCGTGCGGATAAGGCACCAACAGTACAGGGCGGCCACAGGCAGCCACTTCACCGAGTGTGGAGGTGCCCGCACGGGCAATCACAAGGTGCGCTTTCGCAAGGGCCGCGGCTACATCGTGGATAAATGGTGAAAGGATGACGCGTATAGCCGGTGCGAAAGAAGCTTGGGCCGCAGAAAGGTCCTCTTCCCGGCATTGTTGCGTCACCACAAGCCGTTTTTGAATCTTGGTGGGTAACAGGCTTAGGGCTTGAGGGATCACATGGCTGAAAACGTGGGCGCCTTGGCTGCCGCCTAACACCAGAAGATGAAGAGGGTCATGGGCGGGAAAGTCATAAGGGGTGCGCTTAAAGGCCGCACGGGTGATGAATCCCACCCATGTGTGGGGCGCCCCGGCGTTCGCACCTCGTTTTTTCCACCTCCTTGTTTTCCACCAGGTGGCCGTCTTTTCAAACCATGAAGGTCTTCCTTCGCGGATGTTTGGAAACCCCGTGGCAATGTGGCGTGCAAACGTTTTAAGCCAGCGGTTGGTTTGTCCCATCACAACATCAGGTTGATAGAGAATGGTGGGCACACCTATCATAAACCCCCACATCATAGGCCAAAAGGAAGCAAACCCTCCAAACCCCACAATCACCTGCGGTTTGTGTTTGTAAAGATTGAAGGGCGTGATGATCCCTGTATACATAAACCAAAACAACGCCTTGATTTTTTGGTACCAGGATCCTTGAAAATGATAAATAGGAAACGGTTTGCATGATGAAAAGAACGCTTGATGCTCTTTTGTGAGGTAACGCATGCCGCGCATGTCTGTCATCAGCGAGAGGCGATGGTGGGTGTGCATGTCTTCGACCATGGCGATGGCGGGAAACATATGGCCCCCTGTGCCGCCTGCGGCTAGTACAATGCGCTTGGGGGCGGATGACGATTGTGAGGGTGGAGATGTTGCGCTCATAGAACGTACCTCATTGTTTGGCTTTATGTTCTGGCAAGGTTTGGTTGCACAGAGAGATGGCTTCGGTTTTTGATAGCTCCAAGGCTTTGAGGGTGCTTATCAGCATCTTTTTTTTCACAGCTAAGGGGGCCTCTTTCATATGAGGATAGCGCGCATAAAAATAAAGGATGGGATTGAGAGGGGATAAAGCGGACTCCATAAAACCGGATGCCGTGAGTCGCTGGGCCATTTTCTGCGTGTGATCAGCATGGGTATCCATTTGGTGGAAAAGCGTTTTTTGCAAGGCAGGATCTTTAATCTCGCGCAGCCGTGCCACAATTTTGGCTTCTGCTAAATCATCTTCTAAATAGCGTTGAGCGCGTTTAGATTCGCTGCGACATTTCGATTCTGTGAGCACAAGAAAATTGCCGTGTGCATGCCAAAAAATACCATCAAGCCCTTGGTTGGAAGCATTTTGACCATTAATTTTGTGAAACCCGAGGCTTAAAAATGTTAAATCTGTGACGGTTTCGCCCAAGCGTCCACGTTCGATCTTGTTGGCGTTTGACGAAGCACAAAGAGACGCAAAGGTGCGCTTTTCAGGCCCGTGCGCACCATGAAAGGTGATGGTGACAGAAGAAGTGTTGCCTTTCTTTTGTAAGGGCATGTGCTGCAGGGACGTTAAGGGATGTGTGCAGAGCGGAAGAGTTGATATTTGGTGCTTGTTATGGATTTTCCCAAAGGTACGCACGGCCATGGTGGCGGCGTGAAAAGAGGGAGACAGGGTAACGTGGCCCAAAAAATCTGTGGAAAAATGCGTATGCCGAAAGGCCGTCTTTTCCTTAAGCCTTGGGTTGCGCAGGGGGATATAGTCCACCGATGTCAGTTGTTGCTTTTCTGTATCAAACACGATAATGCGGACGCCCCTTTCCCCCGTTTCTTTGAAAGAAAATGTGCCCACATCCATAAAAAGAAGTGACAAGGCTGCGGGGATCGCACTAAAATAAAAGAGGAGTGTTGCATACCACATAGACAACGGGTTTTATTACACGCTTCCTTTGAGACTATGCCGAATCAGAAGAAAAAAAAACCAGCACGTGTTGTATTTTTAGCAGGGCTCGCCGGTGCCGGCCGGTCGCTGATGCTGAAAACCCTTGAGGATTTGGGGTATGAAACCGTTGATAATCTTCCTCTTTTTCTGGCAGAATCTGTGATTTTTGGGGATGAAACCGCGCATGCCCCCTTTGCGTTGAGCATTGATTTACGGTCGCGCTATTTTTCTGTGCCGGCGGTGTTTGATTTGCTCGCGAATCTCAAAAAAAGAGGCGTTGAGTACCGGTTTGTATTTCTTGAGAGTGACGATAGCGTTATTGAGCGGCGCTACCGTGAAACCCGGCGTCATCATCCTTTAAGTACAGGCAAATCGTTGTCACAGGCCATTGAGGCCGAGCGGGCGTTGCTCGCGCCGTTAAAGGACGTGGCGGACCATGTGTTAGACACTTCGCTGCTGAATCCCATCGAGCTTAAGGGCCTTGTGCGCAATATTTTTGGGTTTGCGAAACAGCGACCCGTGGTGTTTGAGATTATGTCTTTTTCCTTTGTGGGCGGGATTCCTCGAGAAGCCAACCTTGTGTTTGACATGCGTTTTCTCAAAAATCCTCATTATGATCCTAAGCTCCAATCACTGACAGGGCGTGATCAGGGGGTGCAAGATTTTTTATTCACTCTGCCGCTTTTTGAATCTTTTGGCCAGCATCTCAAAGCCATGCTGAGTCTTATGTTGCCCTCTGTTGTGGAAGAAGGGCGCGGCATGTTTGTGATTGCCTTCGGGTGTTCAGGGGGGCGTCACCGCTCTGTGGCCATGGCCGAATCTGTGTATAAGTGGCTTTTAGCGCAAGAATTTTACGCCCACATACAACACCGAGAGCTGGATAGCTAGGCGACCCTTTTCAAGATTTTTTAACGGCAGAGCTGTTAGATTAAGCCTAAGGGGGGGTTGTGATGAGTTTTCTTTCATGGCTTATGCGCACACTACACCGGTTGTGTATGCAGCCAAAAGGACGCCTCATGGTTTATTTGGGGGTCAGTGTTTTTCGCTTCACGCCCATGAATGGATGAGCCCTCTTTTGCGCGCCTGTGCTCAGGAGAGCCAAGGTCATGAGGCGCGCAGCGTTGTGTTAGGGTGCGTTTTAAGCGCAGGGCTAGGGCAAGCGCCCGCTCGTCAAGCCACCTTGAAGGCAGGCCTTCCTGAGCACACCCATGCCATGCATATCAATAAAGTGTGTGGCTCGGGGATGATGGCGGTGATTCACGCTTGCCAAGATCTTTATCATGATCCAGCGCAGCTTATTTTGGCAGGTGGCATGGAAAGCATGTCAGGCGCCCCTTGCCTTGTGAATGGCCGTTTTGGGTATCGTTTTGGCCACCAAACAGCGCAAGACCATTTATTGTATGACGGTCTTGAAGATGCCTATGATGGTGAGCCTATGGGCTGCCTGGCAGAAGATGTGGCAGCCTCTCATCAGTTCAGCCGAGACGCGCAAGATGACTATGCCATTCACAGTGCAAAAAGAGCCCTTGAAGCAGAGGAAAATGGTTTTTTTGATCAAGAAAGGATGCCCATCAAGGGCCACAAGCACACCCTGGACCGTGATGAAACGTTGAGTCGCATTAAATTGGATCGTGTCAAAACCCTGGCCCCTGCCTTTAAAAAGGACGGCACGATTACCCCCGCTACATCAAGCGCGCTTGCCGATGGTGCATCTGTGCTGGGTCTGACTTCGTGGTCTCACCTTCAAAACACATCTCTTCAGCCACGTGCAGCCATTGTGGGATGGGCGTCTTTTTCTGGGCCTCCCCGTGCGTTTACACTGGCGCCCATTGGCGCTGTGAATAAGCTTTTGCACGACCTCTCATGGAAGGTGGAAGATGTGGATGCATGGGAGATCAATGAAGCCTTTGCCGTGGTACCTCTGGCACTCCAAAAAACGTTAGGCCTGTCACAAGACAATCTCAACATGTGGGGCGGCGCCTTGGCACTTGGGCACCCTCTGGGGTCTTCAGGGGCGCGGATTTTGGTCACCTTGCTGCATGTTCTTGAACATACTCAAGGCCGCCGCGGTGTGGCGGCGATTTGTATTGGGGGAGGCGAGGGGCTCGCCGTGGCCATAGAGCGTGTGGGTCATGAAGGCTGACCAAGATTAACCCACCCGTGTTAATGCCAACCCAAACCGTAAATGCCAGCTAAGAGAAGCGCGCCTAACACCACGCGATAGGCCCCCAAGATTCTTAAAAAAGGTGTGTTGATACAAGACATCATCAGATAAATGACCGCCATCCCCACACAAAAGGAAGAGAAAACCCCAAGCGCCATGATATCCAACGCCACCTCTGTTCCTGAGGTGAAAAGCGCGTATCCTTTGAGCACAGAAGCCCCCGCTAGGGTAGGCAACGCCATGAGAAACGCAAAACGTACAGCATCCTGACGTTTATAGTGCGTGAGCCGTCCATAGGTGATGCAGATGCCGGATCGTGAGACGCCATGGATAAACGCCAAGCATTGCGCCAGCCCCCACCCCAACAGCGCTTGCCCCGGTGAGATGTCTTTCATTTTGTATTTTTGTGGAAAAAAATCAGCCATGATCAGCAAGGCGCCAAACAGCAGCGTCATCCAGGCAATGACGTCAAGACGTTCAAACACAGCGCGCCCCAGCGTTTTGTTGAGGAAAAACCCAAAAAAGATTGCCGGCAGGCTGGACAACACCAGGATATAAAAAAAAGACGTGTCTTCGGGGCGTTTGCGTTGTGCGACGATGGAAAGGCTTCCTCTGATCAGCCGGCCTACCTCTTTTTTAAAATACACAAGCAGGACGCCTAAGCTTCCAAAATGAACAGCCGTCTCCATAAAGGCAGGGACGTGGGAAAGGTCAAAAAAACGTTCAAGCAGAAAAAGATGGGCTGACGAACTGATGGGTAAAAATTCACTGACGCCCTGGAGCGCCCCATAGAAAAAAACATCGATATAAGACATATCACAGCCTTTCTTGCACACATGATCTTTTCTCGCTCCCGTCTTTTCTATATGATTTTTTTTAAGAAGCCGAGCTTTTTTTCTTATGTCTCTTCCCTTAAGACAAAAACAGGAACACACGCTTTTCTATTCGTCCCTGTGCCCGTTTTCGCGCAAAATCCGGCTCCAGCTGGCGGAAAAAAAGATGGTGTGGAGGGCGTTTGAAGAGCGTTTGTTTGCGCCTTCTGAGAAGCTGTGCTCTCTCAATCCGGAAGGGACGACGCCCGTGTTGGTGATGGGCGGGGATGTGCTTGTGAAGAGCTATGCGATCCAAGAATATATTGAAGAAATGGTGCCAGATTTTTCTCTTTTGGGCGCCAAACCTTCTGCGCGAGGCGAAGTGCGCCGCTTGCTCAGTTGGTTTGATGAAAAGCTTTTCTATGAGGTGACGCAAAAGTTTTTGAGTGAAAAAGTGATCAAGAGAAGCCGCGGAAACTGTGAGCCTGATGCTTCTGTGTTGCGCCAAGCTCGTCAAGCGCTTTATGAGCATATGGATTATATTGGCTGGCTTTTTGATCGCCGAAGCTGGTTGGCGGGGTCTCAGCTGACCCTGGCGGATTTGGCCGCCGCCGCACAGCTTTCTTGCATTGATTATTTAGGGGACGTGGCGTGGGACAAATATCCCAGCACAAAGGAGTGGTTTGTGAAAATGAAATCACGACCTTCGTTCCGCCCTTTGCTGATGGAATCTTTTGTCGGCATCATTCCCAGCCGCACTTACCGCATGTTGGATTTTTGATGTCTTTTGGGGGGTCACCAAAGCGCGCGGCCTACCGCAAAGGTCTGTGGGGTGAACGCCTGGCTGCGCTTTTCTTGCAACTGAAGGGGTATCGCATTCTTGCCAGACGCTATCGCACCCCTGTGGGTGAATTGGATGTGATTGCGCAAAAGGGCACCGTGATTGTGGCGGTTGAAGTGAAAACGCGGGCCACCCTTCGTGAAGCGCAAGACATTCTTGCCATGTGCAGTCATCAACGCATGTATAGGGCGCTGTCTTTTTACTTGACCCATCATGGTCGCTATGCCACCTATGATATAAGATTGGATGGTATTTGCTTAGGGGCATGGTTTTTTCCCGTTCATATGCGTGGCCTCTCGCGCTAGCGTCTCTTTTTTGTGCAAGTGCGTGTGACCCCGTGACCTTGGCGGTGGGTACAGGTGTGGTGGTGGGTGCAGCGGCTGCAGAAGATCGGGGCGTGAGCGGTGTCTATTCAGACACAAAGATTCGCACACAGATTAACTATCGTTGGCTGAAACATGAATCTATTTTGATGGACCGGTTGACGCTGTCTGTGCAAGATGGTCAGGTGGTGTTAACGGGCGTGGTGGAAGAGCCGGCGCTTAAAGAAAAAGCCGTATCACTGATTCAAGACGTGCCTGGGATCACCCATATTATTGATGAAATCAAAATCGGGGCACCAGAAACCTTTAATGACTATAGCCGTGATGCATGGATCACCACAAAGGTGCGCAGTCAGATCTTTCTTGATAAGAAGGTGGCCTCGCGAAACTATAGCATCCGCACCGTGGGGCGCGTGGTGTATATTATGGGCACAGCTAAGGATTCAGCAGAGCTGGCGCGCGTGGTGGCACACGCCTCCTCTGTGTCGGGCGTGAAGCAAGTGATTAATTATACGGCAGTCAAAGACTAGGAAATGCATGGGGCTAACAATTGACATTTTTACAGATGGTGCGTGTTTGGGGAATCCTGGTCCTGGCGGTTGGGGGGCGGTGATTCGCCGCGGTGAGGATGAGCAGGTTCTTTCAGGGGCCGCGTCTGAAACCACCAATAACCGTATGGAGCTTGTGGCTGTGATTGAAGCCCTGCGCTTCTTGACATCTGACCATAAAATTACGCTTTATACCGACAGCCAATATGTGAAAAACGGCATCACCGTGTGGATCAAAACCTGGCAGAGAAATGGGTGGAAAACCAGCCAGAAACAACCTGTTAAAAATCAAGATCTCTGGCAATCGCTGCAGGAAGCGTTGACAGGTCATGACGTGGCGTGGGTGTGGGTTAAAGGTCATGCTGGTCACCCAGGCAATGAGCATGCCGATCGCGTGGCGCAAGAAGCGGCGCAGAGGGCTTCTGTGGAGAAGCTTTCTTGAGTCAAGAGGCGCCATCTCGCATGGTTGTGCAGATTGTCGAACCCCACGAAGAAGGGCAACGCCTGGACCGTTTTTTATCACGTCATTATCCATCTCTGCACATGGGCCTTGTACAAAAAGCGTTGCGCTGTAAAGATATACGTGTGAATGGCATGCGGGCTGTGCCTTCTTATCACATCAAGCCTGGTGATGAGGTGCGCCTTTTCCGCGGGCTTTTGAACACCGTGACAGATGCAGAAAAAGAGGCTCAAAAAAAGGCCCGCCTTCAGGACAGGCATCAAGAACTGGCCCATCATCTTGGAAAGCAACGGTTACTGGAAACCGATACCTTTGTGGTGCTTAATAAAATGCCTGGTCAGGCTTGCCAAGGCGGCACGGGGGTTGATGTAAGCATTGATCGGGCCCTTGAGGTGCTCTATGGTCAAAAAATGTATCTTGTGCATCGCCTGGATCGTGAGACCTCAGGCGTTTTGCTGGTGGCCCGCCAACCGTCAAGTGCACGGTTTTTTATGTCCGCTTTTTTCGCGCATCGTGTTCACAAAACGTATATAGCCCTCTTAAAGGGGCATCTTCCAGATCACATAGAAGGCGCGGTCTATACCTCATGGATGAAAAAAGAAGCTTTGGGTCGTCATGAGTCGATGCATCACTATGATACCCATCACCCAGGAAGCCAGAAGGCTGAAACGCGCTTTTTTGTGCTGCAAAAAAATGACATGCATACCTTGGTGTGTATGCACCCTTACACAGGCCGTCGTCACCAATTGCGGGCGCAAACCAAAGCCTTGGGTGCACCTATTGTGGGCGATACCCGTTATGGCGCAGGCTTAGCTAAAGGACCTCTCTTTTTACATGCGCGGTGCTTGCGATTCCCGTGTCCTGTGTCAAAAAAAGAGTATGAGGTGGAAGCCTCGTTTCCATCCTTTTTTAGGGAAAGACTTGCGCAGTTAGGGTGGCAGGATGCAGCATTATCGGCGCCAAAAGGCGGGTGTGAAAAGAATCAGGACCGTTAAAAATTCAAGCCGCCCCAAAAGCATGCCCAGTGTCATCAGCCACTGCGTATGCTCAGGAAGATTGATAACAGGGAAAGAGGTGAAGTGTGAGCCGCAATTAGAGAGAATGCTGGCACTTAAGGTGAGGCTTTTGGCCTGTGAAAACCCTGATAAGGTGAATCCAATGGCAAACAGGGTATAAAGCGCCAGAAAAAGCACAAATAATGTCAAAACAGCATAGACCGTGTGTGTGTCGACGTTTTTTTTGCGATAAACGGGTGTAAAGACACCGTGGGGAAAAATCATTTTATAGATCTGGCTTTTGACAACACGATAAATAATCTGAAAACGAAAAATTTTGATCCCCCCTGATGTGGAGCCCGTGCATCCGCCAATCACACAGAGAAAAATGAAAAAGATTTGCAGCGAGCTGGCCCATTCTTGGAAGGCAGCATCATGAAACCCCGATGTTGTGACCATAGAGACCGTATGAAAAATGCAGGATTTGACTTGCATCATGGTAAGACTTCGCGTGGTGATCCACATCAATCCCGTGGTGATGATCGAGGCAAAGATCATTGTTTTAAGATAGGCCTTGACTTGTGAGTCTTGAAGATAAAGGGAGATGTTGCCTGAAAAAATTTTCGCCAAAAGCAACAAAGGTGAGGCTGATAAAATCATAAAAATAAGGATCACCCACGGCACATAGGGCGTACTGAGGTAGTGGATAGAGCCATCAACCATGGGCATACCTGACGTGGATATGGTGCTCAGGCCATAACAAAAGGCTTTGATAAACGGCAGACCGCTCAACCACAGGGAGGCAATACAAAGGGTGGTGAGCCCCATGTAAAGCCAAAAGAGAAATTTGGTCACCTGTGAAATTTTGGGAAAGAGCTTTTCATAGTGGCTTGAGGATTCTGTCGCAAAAAGCTGCATACCGCCGATGCGCAGGAAAGGGAGCAAGGTGATGGCCATGAGGGTAATCCCCACACCGCCCAGCCATTGTAACAATCCACGCCACACAAGGATATAGGTGGGGGTGGTGTCAAAATTGAGAAACGTGGAGATCCCCGTGGTGGTCAACGCTGACATCGATTCAAAAAGGGCGTGAGAAAAGGACGGCACATTGTGTGACAGCATGAAGGGCAGGGCGCCAAACGCGCTGATCGCAACCCAGGCCGCCGTTGTCAGGAAAAAAGCCGTGCGAATGTGAAGCTGGGGCACACTGCTCGTTCGATAGGCAAAAATTAACAGCCCGCCCACAAACAAAGAGCACATGCAGGATTTGAGAAAGCCATTTACATAGGGCTCGTCTAGATAGCTGCCCACGCTGAGGGGGATGAGCATAAAAAGAGAGAGAATGATCAGCAAAATGCCAATCACAAAGGCCGACGGACGTATATCAAGGGGAGCAAATTTCATAGCCATGACGTCCTGTCATACATAGTGCACGCTTATACCATGTTCACTGTCTTGCGTCGCGCTTCTTTCAATTTTTTGAAATCATCACCCGCATGATAAGAAGATCGTGTAAGGGGCGAAGAGGCCACCATAGAAAACCCTTTCCCCAGCGCCATCTCTTTAAAATCATCAAACTCTTGAGGCGTGACATAACGATGCAAGGGATAGTGATGGGGTGTTGGCTGCAAGTATTGGCCGAGGGTTAAAAAATCGACATCCGCCACACGCAAATCGTCCATCACCTGATAAAGCTCATCATGAGCTTCCCCAAGGCCCACCATCAGGCCTGATTTTGTGAAGAGTGTGGGCAGCTTTTCCTTCGCTTCGGCCAGCAACGACAAGCTATGAAAATAGCGCGCGCCGGGTCGCACACGGGGATAGAGCCGCGGCACCGTTTCTAGGTTGTGATTAAACACATCAGGCTCGGCCTCTAAAACCAAATCCAGCGCACCCTTTTTGCGCAAAAAATCCGGCGTCAGCACTTCAATGGTGCTGGTGGGGGAGGCTTTTTTGATGGCGCGGATGGTGTTGGCAAAATGCAGGCTGCCGCCGTCTATCAGGTCGTCCCTGTCCACAGAGGTGACAACCACATGGTGAAGCCCCAACTCTTTAACCGCTGCGGCCACATTTTCAGGCTCTGCCGGGTCCAGCGGGCCGGGCTTACCCGTGGCAATGTTGCAAAAAGCACACGCCCGCGTGCATATGGCGCCCATGATAATAAAGGTGGCATGCTTTTTGGCCCAACACTCACCAATATTTGGGCACGCCGCCTCTTCACACACGGTGTGCAATTTGTGATGCCGCACCTTCTGCACGGTGTCATGATAGGCCTGAGACAACGGAGCCTTGACACGCAGCCAATCCGGCTTGGCCAAAGAGGGGTTAAGTTTTTGAGACATGGGAAGCAGAAGAGAAGAAGGCGTGGTCTGGCACAGCCAGCGGGGCCTGTAAAGGCTCGTTTTGGAGCTTTTTTTCCAAATGCGCACCTGTTTGGGTCAACATCGTTTCTGTGATGCGTTTGGCCACAACCCTTTTAAGCGAGGTGATGTCATCCTGCACCTTTTTCTGATGTTGCGCCCGCAGCGCGGCGATGGTTTGGGCCCCATTCTTCTGGATATGCGCAATTTGGGCTGCCTGACCTTCCTTGATATGCGCGAGACGGGAAGAAAGCTCTTGCGCTTCCTTTTGCGCCTGAGCCAGCAAGGCTTCGGCTTCTTCTAACAGCTTTTCGGCCTCGTCCGTTTCTTGCATCACATGATGCTGATACTGCGCAATGGCCGTCATCAAGGCGCGCCACAGTTGTTTGGCAAACAGGGCGAAAAACACCACAAACGCCGCCAAAACCCCAAAACTGGCACTGTGAAGAAAGGCGGTCATAAGATGGCTCCTAGGTGTGGCGCTGATAGGCCTGGTGAGCTTTTTTCCACAAGCTGGCGGCCATCTTTTGGGTCAAGGGCTCAACATCACGCAATTGCGCCGTCATCTTTTTTTCTAAATCTGACGCGGCCTTATGGAGCTCAGCTGCAGAGGCCTCAGCCAGGGCGTGCCGCTCTTGCCGAATCTCTTCATGTGTGGCCACCAAGGCCTCTTCCACATTCTTTTTTACCTTGCTGCGCTCTTTTTCCACATGCGTGGCCTGAAGCGCCAAGATATCCTCCGCCTGCTGCTCCAGCGTGCGCGCTTTGGCCACCAGGCTTTGAATACGTGCCTTGCGTGAGGCAAACACATAGCCCATGGAAGGCAGAAGCCGCCACAGCCCTAACCACAGAATGCCAAAGGACACGAACAGCCAAAACAGCTGCGAGCTATAGGTGGCGACATCAAGCTGCGGCATCCCGCACTCCCCTTATTTAAAGAGAATGAGAAAAGCAATCAACAGCGCAAACAGCGCCACAGCCTCGGTGAGGGCAAAGCCCAAAATACCGATCTTAAACACCTGGGGTTCCACCTCAGGGTTGCGCGCCACAGCATTAATCAGCGTGGAGAAAATATTGCCAATGGCCAACCCCACCCCAAAAAGAGAGATGACCGCAAAACCGGCCCCAATCATGCGCGCGGCTTCAACATCCAACATAAATCAACCCTTCCTATTCATCATGATCTGCTCCATGCAAGTAAAGTGCATCAGAGAGGTAAATACAAGTCAAAATTGTAAACACATAAGCTTGAAGGAACGATACCATAAATTCAAACCCCATGAGAAGCACATTGATCACCAGCGGCGCCAACCCCCACGCCCCCAAGGCCACCGTAAACCCGCCAAACACTTTGAGCATGGTATGTCCGGCCATCATGTTGGCAAACAAACGCACCGCCAAGCTGAACGGGCGCGACAAATACGACAACACCTCCACCGGAATCATCAGCGGCCACAACAGCCACGGCACCCCCGGTGGCAAAAACATGGCCAAAAACCGACCCCTATGTTTGATGATGCCAATGGCCGTGATAATCAAAAACAATAGCCCCGCCAACCCAAAGGTGGCGATAATATGGCTGGTGAAGGTGAAGCCATAGGGAATCATCCCCAGCATGTTGCCCATCAACACAAACATAAACACCGACGCAATCAGCGGAAAAAACGGCAGCCCCTTATCCAGGTTCGTCTCCCCCAAAATGTCAGCCACAAATTGATAGCCCATCTCAAGCACCGCCTGCCATCGCCCCGGCTTAGCATGATAGGGCCGCCCCAGCCACAAAAACACCAACGGCAAACACGCCGCCAACAGCATAAACGCCGCCGCATTGGTGAGCGAGAGATCCACCCCCCCCACATGCAGGGGCACCAGCGTTTTGATCAAAAATTGATGAAGGGGACTTTCTTGCACCATCACGCTCACTCTCTTTCACACGTGGGGCCAGTATAAATCCTTTCCACGGGTTGGGTCAACGCGCCCGTTAACCCCTCTTTTTCAGGTCATGCCTGTTAAGGGTATGCCTTTTGTGTGACAAAAATGCCACACCCCCGTACCCCCTTAGATGAGGCGTTGCCCCCGCGCGTTTTCCCGAGAAAAAGGCGTTCGGCTTCCCCCTTCTATGTCTTGCTGACCCTTGTGTTGCCCGCAGCAGGGTCATGACGGGCAAGCCCACTTTGTGATGGCGGTGTGGGGCGCACGAGATATCAAATTTTTACAATTTTTTTGAAAATCCCCCAAAAAAATCTCCAAAAAACACATAAAAATATCGATTATCGCCAAAAGTGACGTAGTATGTATCTGATAAATATAAAAAAATCAGGGGTGCGTGAGGATGAGAATTATATCGATAGGGATGGTGTCAGTGTTGTTGTTGGGGGCGTCGTTGAATCTGGCGGCAGCGGATGATCCAGATTTTGCTCCTGGCCCTTGGGGAGAATTGAAAAGTGTGTCGAAATATCCTTCAGATGGGCCCGTGAAGCTCGCCACCAGGCTTTATAATTCTTATGGAGGTATGCCCGAGGGGAACATCCCGGATGCGTCAGAGGATTACGCAGCTCAAAAGCAGCAGGTCGCCGCTGATACAGATGCGGGCATCGATGTTGATGATACCATGACCGAACGCATCAAGAAGACCGGTGAGCTTGTTGGTGGAGAAAATCCCACAGAGGGAGGGGCCTCCATCTATGCCCAGGTAATAGGGGTGAACAACGCGCTTGGCGGCACAGATGTTGATACATTGACCCGCGTGGGTGAAGTGGCTGGACACGTCGGTGACTTTGAAGATGACGATGTTCCTGAAGATTTTGGTTCTGTCGAGGACGATTTAAATGGGCAAGTGCTTGCTGCCATTTCCGCTATTAAGTTTGAGCTTCAACGTGTGGCAGACGGTGGGCTTTCCCTGACTCCAGGAGTGTCAGACGATCAATATACCTCTCTAACAACGCTTAAAGATATTTCCAATCAGTTGAAGTCGGAAACCACATAACATTCGGTTTTCTTTAGTTTTTTTGATAAGAAAGGATAATATATCATGAAAAAAATCTCTCTTTTGGCTTTATCGTCGGCGCTGGTGGGCGCGGCGTTTGTGGGGCATGCCGATGATCACGGCTTTAAGGCCTTTTTGGGGGTGGATGGCGGCTTTGTCAACACCCGCTCGGTGGTGGACAAAACGGGGAGCGGCATGAGCTCTACGTCTGACATGGCCGTGACGGGCGGTGATGTGGGCCTCTTTGTGGGCGTGATGCATGCCTTTGATAACAACATTTCGCTGGGTCTTGAGGGCACGGCGGCTTGGATTGGCTCGACAGGGCGCATTCAAGATCTGGGCCAGCCTCGGGCCATGAACGTGTTGCAGCAGAAAAATGCCTATGGCATCAACGCGTTGGTGGGCTTTTCTTGCCCGGCCATGCATCCCTTCATTCGCATGGGGTGGTCGAACTCTAAGTTTGATGCCAGCTATTCCGGTCAGGATGATGAAGGCTGGGGGGCACGACAGGTGTCTAAATCTGGCTTCTTGCTGGGCATCGGGGCCGACTTCTGTGTCTATGAAGGCATTTATGTGGGCGGCTCGCTCGATCACACGTGGTATGGCAACTTCTCTTATGACACCGATGGTGCCGATACGGTAAACGTGAAGATGTCACCTGAAACAGACAAGCTGACCGTGCGGTTGAAGTTTGTGTTCTAAGGTGCTGTGGGGGGAACCCCCTGTGCAAGAAGGGCCGCTGTCACCCAACCGTTGTGGCGCGGCCCTCAAGAAAGAGGCGCTTTCGGGCGCCTTTTTTGCTGTGAGACGCGTCTGCATGTTCGGCCTTGCGCCTAAGCTTTTCAGGTGAGCTGTCCATGGGGGCTGAACGGCGCCACAAAAAAGCTTAACAATGGTGAGGGTGTGATGGTGAGAATCGTATTGATGGGGGTGGTGTCAGCGTTGTTGCTGGGGTCTTCGTTGAATCTGGGGGCGGTGAATGATCCAGAGCTTGGTCCTGGGCCTTGGGGAAAATTGGCGAGTGTGGCGAAGTATCCCAACGATGGGCCTCTGAAGTACGCCACCGTGCTTTATAACAACGTGGGGTCTTTATACGGAAAAAACGCGGAAGACATTAAAGACGCAGTGGAAAGCTGTCGAGCGCAAAAGAAGTGGGTGGCCGCTGATACAGATGCGGGCATCGTTCCTGCGGATACCATGACCGTGCGCATCCAGAAGACCGGCGGTCTCATTAAAGAGGATCCCATCGTGGCGGGCGCACCTTCTCTCTATGCCCAGGCAACGGGGGTGAACACAGCCCTTGGCGGAACGGGGAGCACCTGGAATCGCATAGATGAGGTGGGCGCGTTGATTCAAAAGGATACGCAAGATACAGCACCCCATGACGGCGTGAGCCCGGCTATATCGCTGGCAGATCGGGCAACAGCAGTGCGCAGTTGGGTGCAAACAGATGACGAGTCAGATGCTTTTGTTGTGGATCCTGATCCTCCCACGACGGGCACTGTCGATGACAGCACATATACCCGCGTAGAGAGGGTGGCCCAGATCATTCATCATGACGCTGTTATCAACGGAGATAATGGTGTTTTTAAGGATACATCGCTGGCAACCCGCGCGCGGGTGGTGCGCGATTGGGTGCAAACAGATAGCGAGTCAGATGCTTTTATTGTGGATCCTGGTCCTCCTGGGGTGACAGGCAATTCCGATGACAGCACATACACCCGCATAGCAAGGGTGAAAGCAGCGCTTGGCGGCGAGGGCACTGCTAGCATCTGGGCCCGCATAGGGAACATTGAGAATGCCATTGGCAAGATAGGGGGCCAGCTTCAACGTATGGCAGATGATAGCGTAGCACCGAAAACGCCAATTGGAGAAGACCCCGCATACTCCTCTCTAACAACGCTTAAAGCTATTTACGATCAGTTGCTGCTCGACCATCCTGATCCCCCGCCAGACCCATAAATCGTTGGTGCTGGGGGCGCGGCCCGGGTTTATTTGGTTTTTTGTTGATCAACGATAAACACCTTCAAAAAGACCCTCAAAGAGTGGGTACCTTCAAAAAGACCACTCGAAAACACCCTCAAAAAGTGGGCGTTTCCCGCGGCGCGTTGTGCCTTATTTTTGCCTAAAAAGAATATTTTTTTAATCTTTTGCCTGCAAAATCAAGAAGATAGGCACAAAAAAGGGTATCGTGTTATGAAAAAAGTGTTGATTCCGATGGTGTTGATTGGCAGCGTGTTGGCCATGGGGGCTGGCATTGGGTATAGCGCCCGTCATATGGGGCCGGTGAAGATTGATCTCAGGCATTTGAATGATTTTTATCAGGATTTGCAAGATCTAGATGCCGGCAAGCGCACCGATGGCGCCCAGCTGTTGGCGGATTATGAGAATTTGCCGAAGAACACCTATCTCTATCGCGGCAGTCCGGCCAAGATTATTGAGACGCTGGAGAAGATTAATATCTTAGTGTCTGGGTTTAAGACCAAGGGCAGCAGCTGTGAAGAGCGGTATGGACCGTTTAAGGATACAGAGTCGCTGGATGTGCGCAAGTTTTCATATGAAGGCCAACGCATGCCGAAAAAGCGTAAACACGCGTCCAAAAAGAAGTAGGGAGGGACTCACCCCTTTCTGGGCTCCCCTTGATGTTGACTTCTTTGTTTCGGGATGGATCCCCTCTCAAGATGCGCTTGAGGGGGGCAAGGTGTGAGGCCGGCTTTCAAGGGCGCGCGCGTTAAGGTGTGACATCTTAAAAGGCAGGCAAAAAACGTGTGAGGATCAACGATGCGGCGGTTTGTGTGTTTGTTTGCATGGCTTGTGATATTGGTGGCGGGGCATATGGCCCTGAGGGCTGCCAAGGGGACGTGGTGGACTGTGCCCGGGCTTCACCCTAAAACGCCTCAAAGCCGTGCCTGGTTTCGCGCGCAAAAAAACAAGGTGGCTCCCGAGACGCACAGCAATAAGGCTGAGCCTCAAGAAAACCCACAAGGTAAGGCAAACAAGAAACCAGCAAGGCCCGGCGCGCCCCATGAACGCGCGCAAGGGGGCAAGGCTGCCAAGTCCCAGGCAGAGAGCCCTTCTTGTCAGCCGTTGTGGAACCGCATCACAAAAAACAGGTGCAATATCTGACCCACAGACTTTGAACTATAGGCGCTGACCCACAGACGCTCAACCATAGGCGCAACATCGAGTCCACGAACCCTCAAGGGGGTCTAGAGAAAATAGCGCGCCGCAGCGTGGGTAATCATGGTGCGCAAAAAGCGAATCAGCAACAGCAAGATAAGTGGGGAAAGATCCACCGTGCCGATCATGGGCACAAGGCGGCGGATGCGTTCATAAAGTGGCTCGGTCAGGGCATAGGTGAGATGGCTGAGATAGGACACCCACGGGCTATAGGCATTGAGAATCTGCAGAGCCGTCAGCCAATTGAGGGCAACGCCGATGATGATGACCCACGTCATCAGCGTGAGACAGATATTGACGATTTCAAGAAAAGGCAGCAGAAAAATATCCATAATAATCTCGATAACGCGCGTGGGGATATCCACAATAATGTTGAGGGTAGGCTAGCATGTTGCTGGCCAATTTGCAAAGATTGCTCCCAACCCTGCCCCCCTGAAGAACACGCGGCTTTTCAGGGTGTGGCGGCCGCAAAGGGGGGGGGTGAAGTGCCTTTGGCCTCGGCTCTGATCCCGTGAAAAAAGATTGATTTTGGGGTGAAAATACGATAAAATCCCCTTGTGTTTTGGCGGTGCCTTTTGGGCTGTACAAAGCGCAGCAAGGTCTTGCCTGAGGGAAGGCCGTTTTTAAACCATTGCTCAAAGGAGGATGTGTATGACAACACTTGATTTAACACCTTTATTTCGCTCGGTTGTGGGTTTTGATCGCATGGCGCCCTGGTTGGATTCGGCCATGAACCCGGATGAGAGCGGCGGCTATCCCCCCTATAATATTGAAAAGCACTCTGAAGAGCGCTATCGCATTGCTATGGCGTTGGCGGGGTTTCGGCAGGAAGATATTAACATTGTGACCCATGAGGGCATTTTGACGGTGCAGGGTGGTGCGCAGCCTTCCGAAAAGAAAGAGGTAACCTTTTTGCACCGTGGCATTGCGCGGCGGGCCTTTAAACGCCGGTTTCAGCTGGCTGACTCCATCAAGGTCATCGGCGCGCATTTGGAAGATGGCATTTTGATGATTGAGCTTGAGCGGGAAATCCCTGAATCTTTGAAACCGCGTGAGATTGCCATTCAAAAAACCCCGCCTCCAAGCCGGCGGGACGCCAAAGAGCCAACAGCCAAGCGCGAGACCATCATTGATGCCGAAAGCGCCTGAGGCCAAAGGGCAGAAGGGGCGTTCGCGCGCCCTTTTTGCCGCAGAATTTTGGTTTTTATGTATGCTGTCGGTGGCAAGCTTGGGCTGCGTCCTTATCTGGCAAATTTGAGCAAATCTTTGACGTGCAGATCTTTTTCTTTGCTGCCGCGGCTGGATCCGAACTCAAAGGCATAGGCATCCTTAAGGCATGCGCCAAAAATTCCGGCAATGGTGGAAATAATGCCCACCGCCTCCCCAGGAAGCGTGCTTTTATAGAGCCCCAGGCTAATCAGGCACAAAATCAAGCCAAAAGCTGCGGAAAGCACCATGATATCGGCACGTAAGTTTTGTCGTCCGGCATGGATATAGGCAATGTCACGCGCGCGGGCGGTGGCCCTGTCGGCTACTTCCTCCAATCGATAGACTTGAGCGATCTTAAGCAAGGTTTTTTGAAAATCAATAAGGGCCTTGGGGTCTTCAGATAGCCGCCTAAAAATCGATGATTTATCATCAGCGCCTGTGATGCTACGCGCGGCTTCGACAATATTTTCAGCTATTTTGGATCCGGATTCTCCCTTCAGCCAATTGACAATGGCGGGGAAAAAGGGAGCCAAAGAGGCAGCAAAGGCAAGCACAGATGTTGGAGCCACGGTTTGTTCCTTTCTAAGCGCAAGGAGTGGGGGAAAAGGGAGCTCATGACAAGGGAGCTCATGAAAAACAGGTCAATGAAAAGGAGGTTAATGAAACGGCCGCCAGAGTTGACCATCAAAAAAAAGGGGCGTCAGCTGACCCTTGGCATCCACTTGGCATGCCATCTCTCCCACCTGACCCTGCGCAGGCATGTCGGTGTGTGCATAGGTGGGCAGGACAGCTGTTTTTTCTGGCGCGGCGCTCTGTGAGGACGAAAACACACAGGCCCACTTTTTTTTATCAAAGGCGTTGCTTCCAGCATGCGCTTGGCGCGCCCTGTACAATGAAGCATCATGCTGCACAAGATCATGCTCCTCATAGGCTGTGTGGGCTTGCCACGTGCCCTTGGTGACAAAAGGCCGCGCGGGCATAGATAGGGTGAAGGTAGACCCGTGAGAGCCTTGAATGATGAGCTGATCTCCTTCAGCTGTTACAGAGGTGAGGGTTTCAGCATGAAAATCATCTTGCTCAAGACTGGTGATGCGTGCATCAAGCTCACGAAAATTGTTGTCAACTTCTTGAGAGGTGAGGGGAGAACCTTTGGTGTCGCGGAAAATCAGGGGCATTATTCATCCTCCATAGCGTGGGTCAATGTGATGGTGAGGCGGTTTTTGTGTTCTTGGGTATAACGGGTACTATGATAAACCACCGGGTAACCATGCTCGATATGCTGAAGGGTGAGGGTGACTTTGCCTGACATAATGTCTTCATGCAGGGTGGAGATATGTCGCAGTTTTGGGTGGGAAAACACGGTTCGATCCTTGATATGTGCTAATGCGTCATGCTGAGAGATGAGGGAAGCGATGGTTTTGCCGGGGAATTGTTCAAGGATTTCATAATAAATCTGTGTGCATGTGGCGGCCGTGTCCCCCCAAAAGCCTCCATAGGGGCGCAGGATATGGCCTGTGGTAGCTGGTGCTAAACGCAGGTCTGTGCTGCTAAACATGGTTTCGGTGACAGGTTGCGCTTCATACAAAAAGGGTTTGCTGAACAAAAGCGAGGGCATCTCCAGACGCCACCCTTTATGGGCAAGCATAGCAAGATCAAGCGTGTCTGGGCCCCAGGTGAAGGCACCGCCCTCCTCAGGGGTGAGGCTGAGCGATGCATAGCGACCGTGCTCAAAAAACGTGTCATCGCCTTCAATACTGGTTTTTCGGTAAAGAGGTGCCGGGTTGAGGCGTTCTTGATCCACAATCAACGTGATGCTGGGGTCAGCCTGTACAGCTTCGCCGTGTAAAGCGACAGGTAGTATGAGTGAAGAAGGCATGGTTTCCGCCTCGTGAAACACTGTTTCTTGTTCGTCACCCAAGGTAAGCTTAGGTTTTTCGCTGTTGATATCCAGTGTGCTGGGCGCGTAATAGCCCCCTTCATGCCAGGGCGCTGTGTGTTTATACATGGGATGACCTCAAGGTGACTTGTTGGGGGGAAGACCACACAATGGGCTGGCTTAGGGCGATGGTGTGGAGAATGCTGTCTTGGGTTTTGAGGTTCTTAAGGCGAACGTTCATTTCTGTGCCCAGGTTATGCTTTAACAAAGGTCGCTTTTGCGTGGCATGCGCTTGCGCTTTTTGATGTTGGGTGTGGGGGGCATTTTTGATATGAATCGATCGCACAATGTGGGTGGTTTGATCAGACCACAGTTTGGCATAGTCATCTTGTGGGTATTGGTCATCAAAAGAAGGATAGATAAGCTGGCTGGGTGTTGTGCCAAGGGCGCCTTCACGCAGGGTGTAATCCTGGGCATAATCTTCGCTATAAGAATCTTGCGTCAGCGTTGTGGCGGGGGCATCGAAGGGGGTGCCCACACTGACTGCGCATGTGACGTTCACCACATCTTCCCCTGTTGAGGCGCAAACCTTGCGCGTCAGGGCAATGATTTTGCCTGTGGCATGCCCGCCAGGCACGCAGCTGTGGGTTATGGAAATGGCATCATTCAGAGAGAGCCTTGGCGCTGTGGGCAAAAGGGTCAGGTTTATTTCCATGGCCCGAGCTTTCCTCGCCACAAGGGTTTTTGCCATCTCCACCGCGGCATGAAAAGCTTTTTTCCCACGGGGGGTCAAAAAGAAGGTGTGCGCACCTTGGGTCAAAGGTGAGGCAGATTGGGGAAGAGGTGTCCACCTGTGGGCGTCGTGGTCAAAGGTGTGGCCGCTTGTGTGCGTGCGGCTTGCCCGATAGCCCTGTTGTTTGTGGGTGATGATGTCATCTTGTTCATAATCGGTGTGGGGTGTCCACATATCCTGTGTGCTGGATGGCACCAGAGGACGTTTGATGGGCAAGGTGATGGACAGGCTTTTTTCTTCATCCATGTTCATTTGGTGGCTGTGGGTCAGGGTGAAGGTCAGACGTTCTCGACGCTTTTGTTTGAGGTGCCAACCCACAATCATTTTGCCACGAAACCACAGTCGTTTCAGTGCACACTTTTTGGCGCGTGCCCCTGATGCGCGCCACAGATGAAGGGAGGCAGGCAGCGCATCGTCAAAGGTAGGGGTGATGTCTTCAAGCTTGGAAAAAGCCACCCAATAGCCTGATCGACCCAAGGTTTGCCCTGTTTTGGGCCATGTTTTTTTGAGTGAGCTGGGTGTAAAGGTGCTGATCTGATGGTCAGGAAACAGCGCGCGAATGGATCTGGATAGGTTGGTGAGGCCACGGTTGTGTTGGATCCACTGGGCTTCTAAGGTGACGTGGACATGTGATAAGAGATTGGTATTTTTTTTGATACCCAGGGTTCCCGCCACACCAAAGGGGGTGACATCGTGTGTTTTGTTGCCTTCAAACAAGGAAGACAGAGAGATGGCGTGGGAGACAGGGTCGCAATAAAGGCATACAGGTTGAGAAAGTGTGGCGATATCGTCCCTGTCTTGGTCTGTCTCTTTAAAAAAAAGAGGCTCATAAAACGTTGTGCTTTGATGAGCCTTGTTTATGGCCTTTATTTGTGCGTCTGCATTGTGGGGTTTGGCGCAGAGGACAAGGGTTTTTTGCACAGGGGACACACCGTGCACAGGCGTTTCCACATAACCGCGAAAGAGACAAACATTGCGCCCATCATCCATTTTTTGAGATATCGTACCCCAGCCATGATGATCGAAAGAATCTTGAGACAATAGGTGAATATGTGCTTTGGCATAGCTGCCCTCCTTGTGTTCGATGGTGAATGATGTGACAGGTACATTCAGGTGACCGTGGCGTGATGCGTCAAAATCTGTGCTTTCTTTTTCAAGAACGATAAAAAAGGACATAAGCGCCTTCCTTGGTTGTGCGTTGACCTGTGTGTGTAAATACGAAACAATGAAAGAATCTGTGATAATGAGAAGGTTGGGAAACAAACCCTTATGAAACCAAATTACATACGTGGCGTGTCATGGTTTATCCTTGTGTCTGTAGTCAGCGCCCTCAATGATGCCTTGGTCAAAATGACAGGGTTGAGGCTGGGCGGTATGCAGGTTGCTTTTTTCAGATTTTTCTTCAGTTGTGTCACGTTGCTTCCTTTTATGGTGATGGGCGGATGGGCCTGTTTCAAAACGCCACACTGGCGTGTGCATGGGGTGCGATCTCTCTTTCTGTTTTTGGCCATGGCGCCGTGGTGTTATGGGGTGATTGCGCTGCCCTTGTCTTTGGTGACAACCTTAAGCTTTACCACGCCTTTGTTTGTGCTGGTGTTGTCGGCGCTTTTTCTTAAAGATGCGCCAGGATGGCACCGCATTGTGGCCACGTGCGTGGGGTTTGCGGGCATCTTAGTGAGCGCCCAGCCGACGTTGGCTTTTAATAATTCTGTGTTCTTTCTCATTGGCTCTACCGTGTTGTTTGCGTCGTTAGATGTGTTGAATAAAAAGCTCTTGGTGCAGGATGAAACCCTGTTGTCGATGTTGTTTTTCTCAGCTTTTGGCACAACGTGCTTAAGCTTTCCGTTTGCGCTGTGGGGGTGGGTCACGCCGTCTTTGTTTGAGCTGATGACACTGTTTATCTTGGGCATTGGGGCGAACCTCATTTTGTATTGTTTGTTAAAAGCCTTTGCGTGTTGCCAACTTTCTGCTTTGCAGCCGTTTCGTTATGTTGAGCTCCTTTTCTCAAGCGCCATCGGTTTTCTTGTGTTTTCAGAGTTACCCTCATGGTCAACATTGTGGGGGGCGTGTTTAATCATTCCTGCCACCTTTTATGTGGCCATCTATGAAGTGCGCCGCCCGCGTGAGCATACTGTTTAACTTTCTTCAAGATCAAGCTGCCATTCTTCTATGTGGTTCCATTCATCCGCAGTGATGGTGATATTTGTGACCGCCATCAACAGACGTGGGCGATAGGATAAAAAACTGTCCTGAGGCACGTCGTGTTCGCCTAAGGAAACATCAGGGCCACGATCATGAAGGGCCACCGTCTCCTCAGGTGTGTGAAGGCGCACAGAGCCGGGCACAGGCGTGCGCGAGAGGTGCTGTGTTTCTTGCTGGGCGGTGAGAGGGCATGTGAAATGCACCAAGCTGTCAATCCACAGGGTTTTCCCACGGGTTAACCCCTCAAGCGCCATCGGCATACGGTCTTGGCCTGTGATAACAGAGCTGTATTTATGCGCATAAAGGTTTGTGCTGGTAAGGGTGCCATCCAGCGTGCGCATTAAGGTGTTTGTGCCCATAAGACGCACCACTTGCTTACAGGCGCGGGAGGAAAAAAAGGGCAGATAAGATTGATCATGGTTCTGGCCCTGGGTCCAGATATTCAAGCTTGTTTCGGGGGTGTTCATGGCAGATCTCACATGGTTGATGCATCAATAAGGGGCGTGATGCGTCCCTGATAATGATAGGTGATGGCATGAATGCCGGTGGGCATGGTGGGTTGCTCTGTGCCTGAAGGTTTCAGGCAAAAGATGTGGTGGTCGTGCACAAAGCCCTTGGGGGGTTCAAGGCTGTGTTTCATGGTGGCCGCCAGATCAAGGCGTCGTGGCTCTTGCCCCTTCAAGGTGAAAAGGGTGAAGGCAGCTGAAAAATGCGTGTGATCGTCATAGCGCTGAGAGGTAGGCACATTGACCAGAAGATAGGGGTAGTCGGTCTCTTCAGGGGGGGTGATAAAGAGTGGGATATCCATCGTTTCTGACAAACGATGATAAAGCCCTTGCAATAAGGTATGCCCGTTCATGCGCTGTGTTCCTGTTTTCTCCAAAGCGCAGCTTGGATACATGTATAGCCTATGCGGTCGCCCACAAACTGGGGTTCAGATAAAGGGATGAGGTGGTGATCATGCCACATAATTTTTTTCAGACTGTCCTCAAAGCGTTCGGCGCGAATGATGATATCAAAGCATTCTCGTGTCCTTGGTGCTTCAGGAGCAACGGCAGCTCTTCCTTGAGGGGGCTTCGTCGAAATCCCCGCTGGTTTTACGCACCCCCAGATCATACGTTGACCGGCATCTTCCTTGATCAAAAGCCCGTTTTGCATGGTGCGCTTTTCAAAGAAAAAGATCAGGGGTGCGTTGAGTGGCTGGATCATCGGATTATACCATCTGATAGCTGCGGTGATATTCAATCCACGGTTGGCTATAGCGCTGTGCTTTTTTGGGCGCAGAGAGATCATAGCGATCTTCATAGATATAAAGCACGGTGGACATCACGGCTTGCCGCAAGGTATCGGGCAGCTCTTCAGGCTGTGTGCCAAAGCCTGCCTTGTAAGTGACCGAGGTTTTTCGACGGTTTTTTTCCGCGCTTAAGACGTTGATTTTTTTTGTGTTTTGTAAATCTTCAACCTCATAAGCGCTATCAAGAAGAACGCGATTGCCTGATTTTACTTCCAGAATGTCTGTGATCGGCCCGTGGGGCAAGGTGAGCACGGGGTTGGTGTGGGTGTAGCGCCATGTTTTCTCCAAAAGCGTTTTGCCTGTGGCTTCTTCGACCCAGGCCGTGGCCGTTCGGATCAGGCCTTCTAGCAAGTGGTTATCGTGATCGTGGGTAATGTGGGCATAATCTTTCATATCAACAAGAGAAACGGCGAGGGTGGGCGTTGCGGCAATCAGTTTGCTGGTCATGGGCTACATTCCTTTGAAAAAGGGGAGGGCATGCCCTCCCCAGGCCTGGTTAATTGTCAAAATTTAAAACAGAGATCGCTTCTGGATTAATCACATCTCCACCGACACGTTTGGTGACATAAAATTCCACAAAGGGTTTGTGGCTGTAAGGGTCACGCAAGATATACATATCCTGACGATCCACGATGTGATAAGCCTCCTTAAAGTTGCCGAAAGCCACCGAAAGGCTGGCTTTGTCGTTTGCCAGATCGGGCATATGGTCGGTGATATACACGGGATAGCCCAAAAGAGAGGATTGCCCCCCTTCTTTCATGGCAGGTTGCCAGAGGTGCTGCATGTTTTGCGGGTCCTTCATTTTGCGTACGGCGGCCTCAGCAGCGCGGGACATGATCCATACCGCCTCTGAAAGATAGGCAGACTTTAAGGAGCTTTTGATATCAAACAGTGTGTGTATTGCATTTGTGTCAGAAAACCCGCCTTTCTTCCCTGTTTTGATCACCTGCACACCATCGGCCGCACCGGCATCTGCTAAAAACCCCTTGGGTTTGCCATTCCCATCACCATGGATAAAAGCCTTGGTTTCTTGTTGCGCGATGTGCTGGCTTACCTGTTGGGTGATCCACGATTCAATATCAATAGAAGCATCATCGATCAACCGTTGGGTGGCATGGATACGGGCATAGAGCTCGTGGGCTGGCACATGAATCTTCTTAAATGTGGGCGTTGTGGTGGCTTCACGATTGTCGGTTTCTTTGGCCCATCCCACATCAAGATCATTGTGCGCCACGAGGGTGTCGAGGGCTTCAGAGGATATTTTGGTCACTTTGGCAATTTTGCGAAAAAACGACGTTTCAGACAGTTTGGAAAAAACATGCTCTGACACCTCTTGAGGCACAAGCACCCCCCCGCTTTCAGGTGAAGAGGCGTTCATGTTCTTTGTGATCCATGTTTCATCTCCTTGGCGCACGTAGCTGCGAAAACCTTTGTGCTCTCCCCATGAGGGCGCCCGCGTATCCGTGGTGGGGCGTTGATGATCCAGGCGATAGGCGTCCATTTTTTTCTCCATGGCTGTGACCTTGTGTGCTAATTCCTCTGCCAGCGTGCTCTTTTCGTTGAGGGAATCAATACATGTCTTGTGTTGATCAAGTTGTTGTCCAAGGGCGTCAAGATGTTCGTCCATGTGTTGTGTCATATAGGCTCCTTTGAGAAGAGGGGGGTGAAGAAGGGACAAAGACAAAAAAATCTATGCGGGGGATAAACTTTTAATGTGATGGATGCCTGCCTTTGGGTTGGCAGGGAGAGTGACGATAGAGATTTCCATCAAATCCACCTGAAAAATCTTTCTCAACTGTTGGGCTGCATCATAGCGACTGACAAGGGAGCGAAAGCCGATAGACAAACCGCAAAAGGCCCCTTTTTTGAGAAACGCATAAATTTCTCGGGCTTTGGGGGCGTCAAGCAGGAGTTGCCCTACCACAAAAAGGCCGCGGTGATCTTCTTTCATATGACGCCACAGGCCAAGGGGGACATGGGCATCATGTTGCCACAAAAGGGGTGGCCATTTTTTGTCTTGGCGCCATGCATTGAGGCTGCCCCGGAAAGCACCCGGCACCATGACATCTTTGTGTCGGTCCGGTGTATAGGTGCTGGCATATCCAGAAAAATGACCATCATCTTCCATCGATTTTATCTCAACGGGGGATGCCCATCGTTTTTCCATGGGGATGGGGGGTGTGAAGATCATGGCTGTTTATCTCCGTTATCTTGTTCATTGCTGGCCAAGGGGGGATAGCCCATAGCTTCTCGCTTTTCGTTGGTTGTTAAGAAAGAGCACTGGTTCATCCGCTCCCACGTAGCTTCTCGTTTGGCGGTCAACGAAGGAATGGCATCTGGGTCATAGGCTAAGCGGAGCCCTTCACCAAACTGAGGCGTCAGCCATGTGTTGAACTGGTTAATCACACGTTCTAAAAGTGGGAGAACAGTATCTTCCCATAAATGGAGACGGGCTTCGCGATAGTTAGAAAACGTTGCATCCCCAGGGATACCCACAAGCATGGGGGGGACACCAAAAATTTGCGCAATTTCTCGTGCAGACATGTTGCGTCCTTCACCAAAGTCCATATCTTTGGGTGACAGACCCATTTCTTGCCATTTGCAATCGCCGCCCTCAAGAATCATAATCTGACCGGCATTTTTTGTACCTTGGTGGATGTCACGTAAACTCTCACGCAGCTCTTCCTTTTGTTCCTGTGTCAGGTGAGCGCCATTTTGTGTGTTGATGAGTAAAGCACCTGAGGGTCTGCCGCCGTTTTCCAACAATGATAAATTGTGGCGCGCCACCGTGTTGTGACAATTAATAGATTGCATGGCCGCTTCAATGGGGCTTAACCCATACCAATCATCGCGGGGGTGAAAAAACTTGAGGTGTAAAAGTGGGGGAGGTTGGTCAGCAAGGATGGGGATGGTTTTTTTGTGGTTTTGAACCTGATATTCATAGCCGGCGGGAAGGCCGTGGCTTCCTGGCAAAATGCGCATGCGGTCTGGGCGCAGCGTGTAAAGCTCATAGGGTGGGTTACGATCTAAAGAAACGGCCTCCACATAGGCGTTGCCTGAAAGCAGTAAGTAAGACATCAATGACTCAATAAAAATGTTATGACCTTGCAGCGGATTGGGTTTCTCAAGCAGGCGCTGTAGAGGGTGAGAGGTCAGCGGCTGATCGTGGTGAAAAAGACGCCATGGCACACTGGCGACGCTGCGTGCAATTAAATTGACGGCGCGGTGCACAATCACATTTTTTTCATAACTCATTTTTACCAAATGCTGATAATCAAAGGCATGCCAATGGGTTTGGTGTGTATGGGTGAGTGCGGTTAAAGACGCGAAGCGGCTTTCTTTTTTTTCAGGAGCAGCCGTCTCAAACAAGCGGCGTAAGGAAGTGTGCATAGCGATAGCCCTGTGTTAAGGATGTATAGAACACACAAAACGCATTGATAAAAAACCAAAAATGGATAATCTTAGAAAGGGGTGGTGCCAACCTTGGCGCAGTTCCATCCCATTGGATGTTTAAATAAGTATCAGAAATATAGCAAAAAATCAAATTTTTTACCAAATTTTAACAAAAATTACTTGAGGATTATTCTCTACGTTCTTGAAAAAGTATCCATGCCGTTTTTAATGACCATGCTGAATCGCCTTTACCACACCTTTTTCCTTCTTGCCTTTTTGTGTGTGAGCATGCCGGTTTTTGCCGAAGACCCTTTTGAAGCTATTGGTGGGGAAGATCACACAGCTGAGCTTCATGATCCGTTTGAGCCGATCAACCGTGCGACGTTTAAATTTAACGACGGGTTTGACAAATTTGTTTTCAATCCTCTTGTGGTGACCCTGACCTTTTTTATGCCCCCTGTTGTGCGCGAAGGGGTCAGAAATTTTTTTTCCAACCTCAACGAGGTGGCGTCTGTGGTCAACCATACACTGCAAGGCAAACGCAAAGGGGTGGGTCGTTCGTTGTTGCGTTTTGCGGTGAATTCCACGCTTGGGTTGGCAGGTCTTTTGGATGTGGCTTCATGGATGGGATTCGAGGAAATACCAAATAGCTTTAACCTGACATTACGTCACTGGGGTGTATCACCCGGTGCCTATTTTGTCTGGCCTGTGTTGGGGCCTTCGTCTATGCGTGATGGTGTGGGCGTGATGGTTGATTTTTTCTTTGATCCGTTAAACATCTTTTTGATGACACAAGGTAAGAAGAGGCTGTTAGACACCAAGGTTATTATCGCCATGATTCAAGAGAAAGAAAAATATTGGGAAGATCTCTGGAATTTGAAAAAAGAAGCTGTTGATCCGTATGTCTTAGAACGGAGTATCTATTATCAAAAGCGACATTTGTTATATTCTCTTGATGAAGGACCGCAACCTGTGGAGTGATGGTTATGTATGTAAGAATAATTTTCTGCTGTCTTTATTTTCTGCTGGGGCAGCAAACGCTGTATTCACCAGCTTTGGCACAAGCGGCAGCTTCACCAGAGAAAAATGAAGTCGTTCTCTTTATGGAGAGCTTTATCAAAGAAGCTGTGATGACCTTGAAGGAAAAAAATAAGCAAAAACGCTTTGATGCCTTTCAATCCATTGCGCGTCGGTATCTTGATATGCAATCCATCAGTCTCTATCTGTTGGGGCGTGGCGATTTTTCGGCGGCTGACAAAGAAAAAGTCTGCCGTCTTTTTGAGGCCTATATCGTGACGCTTTATCTCAGCAAGTTTGATTCCTATGGCGCGTCTTTGCAGGAAAGTGATTTTGTCAATCAGCGTACGTTTCTTCTGTATCCTCACAGAAAAAAGAGCCCATGGAACGTTAAGATGGTGTTGAACGTACGTGCACCGGGTAAGCCCACACAAAAGATCGAACTTGATTGGCGTATTTTCCCGTCAAAAGAGGGTTTTAAGATTCTCGATGTTTATATTGAAGGTATTTCCCTGAGCCAGACCAAAAAAGAAGAGTTCGCGTCGGTGTTAAAACGTCAAGGGATTACGGGGCTCATCAGCACACTAGAATCCCTTTTGGCTGCGCCCGCAGCTTAGGCCTTTCAGCTTAGGTTCTTGCATTTAGGCATGGCCCCCGTTTATGATGACGTCATTGCACTTCCTGGGGGTTGTTTCACATGTCCTTACTTGCAGTCATTTTTGTGCTGTCTATTTTTTTGGGCTTTTCCATTGTAACGCGCGTAACGCCTGCGTTGCATTCTCCTCTTATGTCGCTCACCAATGCCGTTTCAAGTGTCATTATTTTAGGTGCTTTTTTTGCCCTCAGCCTGTCTTATGAAAGCCTTGGATGGGTGTATTATCTGATTCTTGGGGCGCTTTTTCTATGCGCTGTCAATATTGTGGGCGGGTTTTGGATGACATATCGTATGCTGGGTATGTTTTCTCGTTCTGGTAAGAAAGGGGCTTAAGCGATGTTTTCTCCTGATGGTGTCTATCTTCTTTCCTCCATTGGTTTCCTGTTGGCGTTGCAGGGGTTTTCCTCTTTGAAATATGCCTTTCGCAGCAATATCCTGGGCATCGTGGCGATGGGGGCGGCCCTTATCATGGCGAGCTGGGCATTATCCCCTCAGTCATACGGCGCTGTGTTGTTTACGGTGCTTGCCGGTTCCTTTTTAGGGGCGCAGATTGCCCGTCGTGTGGTTATGACAAGTCTGCCTCAGTTGATGGCGGCCTTTCACAGTTTGGTGGGGTTGGCCGCTGTGTTTTTGGGGGTGGCTGTGTTTTTACGGCCTTCTATTATTGGGTTTGGTGATAACATGCCTGCTTTGAACCTGTTTGAAATTGCGCTCGGGTCAGGGATTGGTGGCATCACTTTCACCGGGTCTGTGATGGCCTTTCTTAAATTGCAAGGCCGGCTTTCAAAAGGTGCGTTTTTGCGTCTGTGTCAGGTGCCTGTGTTGCGTTATGGCGTGATGGTGGTATTGGCGGCGTGTGTGGGGGCTTTTGTTGCGTCTCCTTCGCTGACCTACCTTATGTCCCTGGTGATCGTCAGTTTTGTTTTGGGTTTGTTTCTTGTGGTGCCTATTGGGGGCGCAGATATGCCTGTGGTTGTGTCGATGCTTAACTCTTATTCCGGTTGGGCGGCAGCGGGTATTGGGTTTACCTTAGGCAGCTTTTTGCTGGTGATTGTGGGTGCTTTGGTGGGGGCATCTGGGGCCTTTCTCAGCTATGTGATGTGTGAGGGCATGAACCGGCCGTTTTTGCAGGTTATTTTTGGTGCCAGTACACAAGCCGGTGGCGGGGGTGACCAAACAGAGCGACCCTTTAAGAAGGGAAGTGCTGAAGATGCGGCCTTTTTGCTTAAAGATGCTGAATCCATCTTAATTGTCCCTGGTTATGGGATGGCTGTGGCCAAGGCTCAGCATGCCCTCAAAGAAATGGTGGACCTGTTGAAAAGTGTCAATAGACAGGTGCGTTTTGTGATTCATCCTGTGGCGGGGCGCATGCCTGGTCATATGAATGTGCTGTTGGCAGAGGCGGGGATTAATCCTGATGATGTGCTTGAACTTGAGGATGCTAATTCAGATTTTGGTCAAACAGATGTGGCACTGGTGATCGGCGCTAATGATATTACCAACCCGGCCGCCCGTTCAGATACGTCAAGCTCGCTTTACGGGATGCCGATTCTCAATGTGGATAAGGCGCACAATGTGTTGTTTATCAAACGGTCATTGGGGGCGGGGTATGCCAATGAAGATAATCCGCTTTTCTATGATAATAAAACTCTCATGTTGTTGGGGGATGGTAAGAGCATGGTTGAATCCATCGTCAAGGCGTTGCCTGCGGCCTAGCCTTTTTTCTGCTTTCCCATCTATTTTGCCCTGTTGTGTTGCCGCGTGTTGGCGTTTTTTTAGGGGTATGTTACAACTCGTGGTAAAGCCGTTCCTCTTTTTCTTCCATGGGGGTATCGTGGTTAATGAGGCGTACGGTGATAAAGATCACAAGCTCTCTCAGCTCTTCTGCATCTTCTTTTTTCCCGATAATTTTGCCCAGCCATGTTTTGCGAAGGCCTGGCACCCCTTCAGAAACGTTTTTCTTAATTTTTTCAATCAGGCCCCCAATCACCACCACCTGCTTGGGTTTGATTTTGACCATAGAGTCCATTTCTCTCACCTGAATTACAGGCACTTCAGAAACAACTCTGCCAGATTTTATGGTGACGGCGGGGTCTTTTTTGGTGTCAATGACCCGTGAAATAGACGGTCTGATGAACAGGGTCACATCTTGAGAATTGGGGTTAATAGAGGGCTGCACCGTCATCACCAACCCCACAGGCACCGTTTGCACTTGGCTGGATATGGTTTCATAATCACGGCGGGTATCTGAGAAAATGCGTTCTGTTTGGACAGTGAAGAACACTTCATTTCTGGCAGATTTAAAAATAGCCGATTGGTTGTTCAGCACGGTGAGCCTGGGGTTGGCAATGGTGCGTGTGGTGCCAAACATTTCCATAAAGCCCATGGCTGCATCTAAGCCGCCACTGTGAACACCGATCGAGGCCACGCCGTCTTGGGTCATGGATTGTCCTACAAAGGGCGTGCCCATACCAAATTGTCCCTGAGAGGCCAGCTTTTCACTCAAATAATTCCAATTGATGCCTGTGCTATAGCTTTCATTGAGTTTCACCTCCACAATTTTAGCTTCAATCAACACCTGGGTGTGAATCAACTTTTTCAGGCGCGTTAAATAATTGCGTATGAGGTTATGTTGTTTTTGGTGGCCATAGACAGATAACAATCCCGCCTGTTGATGGAGGGCAAAACGCTCTGACTTAGGTCCTGCTTTTTCAGATGTTTTATCTTGGGGAGAGCGGCTCAAATTCAGAATCATGTTGACGCCTTTTTTGAGCTCATCCCAAAAATTGACGGAAGAGACAGAGGATATCGTGGTGTTCGAGTTGGTTTGCGAGTTTTGGGCTGTTTTGTGGTTCATTTCTGTGGCGACAGAAAGGCTATTCTCTGTTTTGCGTGACCCCACCAAAAACTGAATGTCATAGGTTTTAAGGTAGGGTTTGTCTTCGGCAATAAAGAGATTATCCCCATCAATATCATAACGCAGGTGGCTGAGGCGACAAATCTGAGAGATCGCTTGGATTAATGGTTGCTTAGACGCACGATAGGTTACCCCTTTGCTGTTGGGGACGCTGGGGTCGAGGGCAATGTTAACGTGAGCTTGATCAGCCAGTGTGATCAACACATCTTTCAGGGGCGTTTGCGGTGAGAGTGTCAACGAAACGGGTTTTTCTAATTTTGATAAAGGTTTTGATGGCGGCGTTATTGGCGTGGGCTGCGTTTTGGGAGGCGCGTCTGAGAAAAAAAGGTCCTTTGTTTTATCTTCAGAAAGCTTAAGATCAGGGGCATGGTATTTGACATGGTGGAAACATCCCGATAGCGCTAAGATCAGAAAACAAAGAAGTGTATGAGTCGGCACGGCCGTTTTTCTAACATTCATTCATAATATCTTGAATTTATTGTATTTTTTTATAGTTTTTGTCACTTTCTTGTCAATATAAAAGAGTCAAAAAAGATATAAAAATGCTATGAGTCTCTTGAATAGATATTTTTTTTCGTTAAGGCAACACTTTTTCCATATAGGGAAATTTTTATTAACCTATAGGGGGGTATTTCTTTATTTTTCGTTAGGATGGCTTCTTTTTATGGGCCTTGTTTACATATTCTCCTTTTCTCTTGTTCCGCTCTTTTGGGCGTTGATTGTGGTGCATGTTCTGTGGACGGATATGGCCGTGCAGAGAATATCGGTGTTTACCCTGGGCGTGTTTCTTGTCTTTTCGCTTGTCTGGGCTGGGAGTGTGCAGGGTCCTTATCTGTTGAGTGGCCTTTTTCTTGGCGGCGCGGCGTGGGGCACAAAGGTGGTATCAGAAAAGTGGTATCAACAACACAGTCTGGGGTGGGGGGATGTGTGGTTGCTCACAGGAAGCGGGTTGTGGGTGCCCTTTGCCCAATGTCCCTCTTTTTTGGTGTTGGTGGGGGTCAGCGGTGGATTATGGGGGGGGCTGTGGTGTAAGGCATTTAAAAAAAAGTCTTTCCCTTTGGGGGGGGTTATTGTCTTATGTTTGTCATATATCTTGTTTTATCGATGAAAGCTGTTTATGCACCTTTTGAATGCGCATTATCGTCCACCTCACACAGGGAAAGAACCTGAGACGTTGGTGGTGTTGTTTCATGGTTATGGCGCGCATGCGGGTGACCTTTTGTTTCTGGCAGAGGTGTGGAGCTCTCTTTTGCCCACCACAGGCTTTCTTTCTCTCGATGCGCCCCATGTTTTGGATGATCAGCGCTGCGGTCGTTATTGGTTTACCTTAGAAGACTACGACATGCCACGGATCCGTCGCGCGATTCATGACCTTGGTCCTTCCGTGCGTGCAGTCCTCGAATCCTACATGAGCCCGTGGGGTCTTGTCTGGTCCAAGGTTGCCTTTTGCGGGTTTTCCCAAGGCGCTGCTATGGCTCTTACCCTGGGGCTTTACGATTTGCCTGTGGGGGGGGTGTTAGGGTATGCCGGTGTGTTTGTGCCGCCTGCAGATGAAACGCCCAAGCCGGGTGTGCCTGTGTGCATGATTCATGGAGATGCCGATGACGTGGTGCCCATTGACCTTTTTTATGCCTCTGAAAAAAAGCTCACCATGCTGGGCGTTCCTTTTCGTGGCTGGGTGTGTCCTGGGGTGGGTCACAGCCTGGATACGAGCGGCATTCAAGAGGGGGGAGACTTCCTCCAAAATATCCTATGATTTTTTATAGAAAAAACAGCCAATGAGCAGAAAGGGTAAAGAGATCAGATGAATACACATAAAATCGGCCTTGTGGGCGCAGGCAACATTGGCGGTTGGTTGGCCCAACTTTTGATCAACGAAAATCTGGGCACAGTGGCACTGTATGATAAGGCGCCGGGGCTTGCAGAAGGCAAAGCGCTGGACCTCACGCAATCCCTTGCCATTGATGGTCGGGGGGGCATGGTTGTGGGGTCGGATGACGCATCGTGCTTGCAAGGCTCGGATATTTTGGTGGTCACAGCTGGGCTGGCGCGTCAGCCAGGAATGTCGCGAGAAGATTTGCTAGATAAAAATGTCAACATTTTTTGTGATTTGGCGAAGGACATCAAAAAATATGCCCCAGAGGCCATCATTATTGTGGTGACCAACCCGCTGGATCTGATGGTGTGGGTAATGCAACGCCTCACGGGCTTTCCTGCCGAGCGTGTGGTGGGCATGGCGGGCATTCTCGATAGCGGTCGGTTCCGGCTCTTTTTATCTTCGTTTCTCGATATTTGTCCTTCTAATATCCAAACAATGGTTTTAGGCGGCCACGGCGATTTAATGGTGCCGTTGTTGCGGTATACAACAATTCAAGGCATCCCTTTGAAAGAGTGGATGAAAATCCATCATATAGATATGTCTGCGCTTGAGCCTCTCGTGGCACGCACACGTCAGGGGGGAGCGGAATTGGTGTCTCTTTTGAAGAGAGGGTCAGCTTATGCGGGGCCAGCGGCTTCTTGTCTTGATATGGTGCGCGCTGTGTTGTGTGATGCGCAGCGTGTGCTGCCCTGTGCCGCTATGTTGCGGGGAGAGTATGGATGTCATGATATTTACGCGGGTGTGCCGGTGGTGTTAGGACGTACCGGGGTCAAGCGCGTTATTTCTCTTGAGCTCACGTCTGATGAGCAAGAAGCTTTTAAGCAATCTGCTCAGCGTGTGCAAGCGCTCACCTTATCTGTAGAACCGCTATTGGCGACATGTGGCACCTAAAAAAGCGGGGCTCATGATTGGATTGACATCCTCTTTTCGTTAACGGCGTTCAGCACCAAAGCATGTCGGTCTTACGCAAGACTTACACAAGCGTTGATCCGTGTGTATATCTCGCATGCGCTATGGGTGCTTGGTTCTTCCTGTACTGCGCCGCGCACACTGCCGGTTTTTTCGTGTCGATTGATCCAATGCACACGTTAACCTTGTGTGCACGGTTTCCTGGTGTTGTGTCCCATGTGCTGCCAGTTTCTCTGGGGTTTTTATGTGCTGTTTGACCTTGCCGCGCTTCAGCCTCGTGTGCCGACTGGCCTACCTTGATGGGTGTCTTGTGTATATTCTTGGTTTTGCATGTGCTGTCGCATCGCATGGGCCCACGTGCGTTGTTTGATCTGCATGTGCTTGCGGGTTTTGCTTATGTTATCTGCATCTTTTTTTGCTAAACATGTGTTATGGGTCTCGTATGTCTTGTCTGTACTCCTTGTGACGGTTGATCTATCTCTGCCTCCTGACCTACAACACATGCACTATCCTTGCATTGCTCCTTGGTGTTGGCAGGCATTTTGGGTATCTTGGTAATCTGCCATGGACGTGTCAGTTTTGACTATGCTTTCAATTCTTCTGTTCCACGCGCTGTTGATCTACACACGGATCAGATTTCTCTGCTCATGCTGTTTATGCTTATACAATCCCTTCACAAAGTTGGTCAGCCACGTGCCTTTTGAAAGCGTAAAGGCAAGCCTTGAGCAAGCCCGGCGCTGCCTCATGCTTAAAGGAAGGCTGTTCACTGAAGAGGTGGGCCGGCCAAATGACAGTCAACTTCCACCTAGGCATAGGGAGGTCACAAGGATGATCACGCCAAGGGTCAAAAAGGATCAGATTTTTCCGTGGCAGTTTTTATATCGTTTCCCTGAACCACAAGGGCAAGGCGCGTTGCGAGATGGCGTGATGTCGCGCCCCGGGGGTGTGTCTTCTGACAGACCTTCCTGGTTCAGGTGATCCAGCCTTTCATCGACATCGTCAAAAAGATTGTTTAAAAAGCCAGACATAACGTCAGGTGAGACATCGCATGTGAGGAGCTCAAGGAGCGTGGCCTGCAGCGTACGGTCAAACAGGTCATGAAACACAGCAAAAGCTTCGCGTTTATACTCATTTAAGGGATCTTTTTGAGCATAAGAGCGCAAATGAATGCCTTGGCGCAGGTGATCCAGGGCATAGAGATGGTCTTTCCAGCTTTGATCAAGATTTTTGATGAGCAGTTGGCGTTCAAGGGCTGCCCAGGCTTCTTGTCCATAACGTTGTTGTTGTTTTTCTAACGCCTTGTGCACGGAGGCTTCCATGGCTTTTTCGATATCTTCGTGCTTGGCAGTTTCTTTGGGGGGCATATCCACAGTTGTGCCTAATTTTTCCATCATATCCTGGGCCAACCCATCCATGTCCCATTGATCAGGGTAAGTGTTAGGAGGGATGTGGGTGTTCAACAGGCTCTTCAGGGTGTGGCGCAGGCCATCACGCAGATAGCGTTGCGCTGCGTCGTTTTGACCTAACACGTCGTCGCGCCATTGATAAAGCACTTTACGCTGCTGGTTCATGACATCATCATATTTTAGAAGATGTTTGCGCACATCGAAGTTTCGTGCTTCCACCTTTTGTTGCGCCTTTTCAAGGGCGCGATTGATCCAGGGGTGAGTAATGGCTTCATTTTCCTGAAGGCCCAGTTTTTTGAGCCAATCATCCAAACGCTCTGAGCCGAAAATACGCATCAGATCATCTTCGAGCGAAAGAAAAAATTGGGATTTACCAGGATCGCCTTGTCGCCCCGCACGACCGCGCAGCTGATTGTCAATGCGGCGGCTTTCGTGGCGTTCGGTGCCGATCACAAAAAGACCGCCAGCGTCAAGCACGGCCTTGTGGTCTTTGCGCAAAGCTTCCTGAACTTTTTGATCCACAGCTTTTTGCTGCGCCTCTGTTAATGAAGGATCCTTGGCCACCAACAGACGTTGTTTAAGGCTTCCGCCAAGTTCAATGTCGGTGCCGCGTCCGGCCATGTTTGTCGCAATGGTAATGGCGCCTGGTGCGCCTGCCTCGGCAATAATCGCCGCCTCTTTTTCGTGGTGGCGCGCATTCAGCACCTGGTGAGGAATGTTGTTCTTGTTCAGCAGCTGAGAAAAGACTTCAGATTTTTCAATGCTGACCGTGCCCAAAAGAATGGGTTGTTTTTGTGCATGCACTTTTTTCACCAGGGCAAGAACAGCCTGTTTTTTTTCCTCAAAGGTGCGATACACCTCATCATCCTGATCTTTGCGCTGAATCGGTCTGTTGGTGGGAATAGAAATAACCCGCAAGCGATAAATTTCTTGAAGCTCAGCGGCCTCTGTGAGGGCAGTGCCTGTCATGCCCGCAAGCTTGGGATAGAGGCGAAAAAAGTTTTGATACGTAATAGAGGCAAGCGTCTGGTTTTCGATTTCAATAGGTACGCGCTCTTTCGCCTCCAGGGCCTGATGCAGGCCGTCAGAATAGCGCCGTCCATCCATAATGCGACCCGTAAATTCATCCACCAAGAGGACTTTTTTGTCCTTAACGATATAGTCCACATCACGGCTAAAGAGTTTGTGTGCCTTGAGCGCCTGGTCAATGTGATGCACCACACCCATGTTAGGGGTGTCATAAAGACCATAGCCCTTCATCAATAGGTCTTGCTTTTTAGCCTCTTTTTCGATGTGTTCCACGCCTTTGTCTGTCAGCACAACAGATCGATTTTTTTCATCTTTTTCATAATGTTCAGGCTTGAGCGAAGGCATCATATTGTCAATTTTTTCATACAGCTCTGACGATTGTTCGGCAGGGCCTGAAATAATCAGCGGCGTGCGCGCTTCGTCAATCAAGATGCTGTCTACTTCATCAATCACAGCCATGGCAAAAGGACGTTGCACACGATCTTCAAGGCGGGTTTTCATATTGTCGCGCAAATAATCGAACCCAAGCTCATTGTTGGTGGCATAGGTGATGTCGGCAGCATAGGCTTGCTTGCGTTCTTCATCGGTGAGTTCGTGAACAATGCACCCCACAGAGAGGCCCAAAAACGCATGCACGCTCCCCATCCACTCAGAGTCGCGTTTGGCGAGGTAATCATTGACCGTCACAACGTGCACACCCTTTCCTTGAAGGGCGTTAAGATAAATAGGCAAGGTGGATACAAGGGTTTTCCCTTCGCCTGTTTTCATTTCGGCAATCATGCCGCGGTGTAACACAATGCCGCCCAGCAGCTGGACATCATAGTGTCGTTGCCCCAGTGTGCGCCGTGCTGCTTCACGCACTGTGGCAAAAGCTTCGGGTAACAGTTCGTCTAAAGAGGTTCCTTGCGCCAGACGTGCTTTGAACAAGGAGGTTTGGTTTTTTAGCCGCTCATCAGAAAGCTTTTGTAAGGTGGGTTCAAGGGCATTGATTTGGTTCACCAAGGGCGCCAGTTTTTTTAAGTAGCGCTCACTGACAGGCTTAAGAAAACGAGAAAATAGGGGCAACATAAGGTTCCTGAACTTCACTGCATATCCGACCGACGCCACCAGCCTAGCACAAAACTTTTTAGACGCGAAGGTCCTTCATGTTTTCTAAGGGGGATCGGTGATTAAAAAAAGAGGTACCTGCCACAAGCACGTCCGCGCCGGCCTCTTTGAGGATCGGGGCAAGGTCTGATGTCACGCCGCCATCCACGTGGATAAGAAAAGCGTGGTTCTTTTTTTTGGCATGTAAGGCATGCAGCCGATCCAGTTGTGTCTGTTGAAAGGGCTGGCCGCCAAAACCGGGCTCTACGCCCATCAGCACCACATGGTCAAGTTTGTCAAGCCACGGGTCAAGATCAGCCAGGGGCGTGTGGGGCTTGATGGCCAGTCCCAGCTCTTTGCCGACCGCTTTCACGTGCGCCGCCAGATTTTCTTGAGAAGGCATAGCTTCAATGTGCACAGTGAGCGATGTGCATGGAATATCAAGAAAAAGACGCAACACAGGTTCATAAGGCTTGGCCATAATATGGACATCTGTTTTGAGGGAAGAATAGGCACATATCGCCCGAACGGTGGCCGGGCTGAGGGCAAGATTTGGCACAAAGTGGCCATCCATAACATCAAGGTGTAAGCGGTCTGCATCCGCGCGCCTGCAATCATCCAGAGCTTGTGCCAGGTGTAAGGGGTTGGCCGCCAACAAGGAAGGCGCTATCAAGCACGCCTTGTTGTTCATGGGCAATGAAACTCTCTAAAGAAACGCCGCACGACCCAAAAGACCGAGACATAGGCAAACAAAACGATGGCTGTGATGGCGCAGGCGGCAAAAAACAAAAATGAAGAGAAAAAGGCCACATTCAACCCTTGATGCAACACATATCCACGGCCCCGTAGCACATAAAGGGCCACCAGGGCACTGCTGGAAAAGAGGGTAGCAATAACAAAGCCGCGGGCAAGCATGCGTGTGATGCTGGGGCGAATTTGTCGGCATACATAGCCCTCAGAGGCGCCCATGAGCATTAACAAACGGATGGTGGATTTGTGTGTGCCAAAGTAAATAAAAATATTGGAAAAAAAGGCAAGGGCAAGGCATGCGCCGCATAATACAAGCCAAAACATAAGCAGCACAGAAAACAGGTCATGAAAAAATTGGGCGCCGTATGCCAAGGTGTCATGGACAAAAAAATGAAACTCCAATCCAGCGTGTTTGGCTTCTTGACGAATGGATGTTATGACGTTGGCCAGGGGCGGCTTGACCCATAAATGAATCAGTGTTGCATGAGAAAAAGCACGGGTTTCCATGTCAGGGTTGGTCACCTTCGGGTTGTGTTTGAAGGGGGTTTTAACAATAAGGGTGCCCGTTTTCACATAGGGGTGCTGTTTCACGGTGCGTAAGAACACACGGGCTTTTTTAAGTTGAGCCGCATCGCTTCCTGCCATCTCAAGAGTGAGTGAGGGCGTCGTACGGTGGTGTTCTGCAAAAGAAAATCGTTGAAGGTGAATGCAAAAACCCAAGGCTAAGACAAGAAAAATCATGCCGCCCATAATCCAAGGCAACAGGGTGGACGAAAGGTTTTTGGCAAAGGGGAGGGGAGAGATTTTCTCACTAAACATGTCGTGCGGCCTTGTTAACGGTGAGATCTAGGGGCTCCTCATGGGGCATGTTGAGCATCACGCCTTTGTTTTCGATGCGCAACTCTGGCTTGCTAAGATAGTGGACAAAAGATTGATTGTGCGTAGACATGATGATGGTCATGCCATCATTGTTCAGCCGTCTTAAGAGCTCTAAGATTTTAAGGGATGTATCTTCGTCTAAGTTGCCCGTGGGCTCGTCCACAATCAACACATCGGGGCGTCCAATAACGGCACGCGCAATGGCCAGGCGTTTTTTCTCACCGCCCGAAAGGGTGAGCACAGATTGGGTTGGCTTGACCAACACACCCATCCAGGCCAACAAATCTTCGGCATGACCCAAGGCTTTGCGCGCGTCAAACCCCCTGACATGAAGGGGAAGGGCCACATTTTCTAAAATAGACAGGTGAGGCAAAAAGTCATTTTCTTGAAACACAATGCCCAGCCTGCGTCTTAGCGTCATCTTCGCTTTGGCGTTGAGGCCGCGTGTTTTTTTATCAAAAAGGGTGACGGCGCCTTCAAAAGGCATAAGATCCATATAGATGACACGCAGTAAAGAGGTTTTGCCCGAGCCGCTGGCGCCTGTTAAAAAATAAAATTCTTTTTCTTCAATCTGAAAAGAAACATTGCGCAGCAAAAAGCCTTCGCTGTGTGCAATAGAGATGCGGTCAAATGTGACACAAGGTTCCACCAGATGTTCACCTTTTTAAGATATAAAATGGGTAACTCTTTTTTAACATGTTTAAAATGCCATGCCTAGGATTTTTGATGCGAAGAAGGGATTGCTTTTTTTCATCCTTGAATGTATGTCTGAAATTCATTGGTCCCCATCGTCTAGCGGTCTAGGACATCGCCCTTTCAAGGCGAAAACACGGGTTCGAGTCCCGTTGGGGACGCCACGAAGTTTGGTTTCTTACATGTGGTGTTGGCTTGTCATTTTATGTTTGTGGTGCTCTAAAGGCTGGGCAACCTTGGAGGTGAGCATCACGCGTGGGGCTTTTGAGCCTACACCATTGGCTTTGTCTTGCGGCGGCGGCGGCTATGTGACGCAGGTTCGAGATCTAATCTCTCAAGACTTAAAAAATTCAGGCGTTTTTGCGATTGTTTACCACAAAAATACTCACGCTCAGGGTGTATCACCGCAAACCATGCTGGCCTCATGGCCTTCAAGCCATAAAGCGCACTTTCTCTGTGTGTTAACGGTGGCGGAAAGTAGTGCCCGCATGACGGTGACGTGTCACTTGTTTGATGTGGTGAAAAAAAAAGAAATTTCTTCCTTTTCGCTTGTGAATCAATCCAAACATTGGCGTCGCTTGGCTCACAAGGTGTCAGACCGTGTTTATGAGGCTGTGACAGGCACCAAGGGCTATTTTGATACGCAGATTGTTTATGTTGAGGGCTTGGGTGAGGGAAGTAAGAAGTCTTTTCGCCTTATTATGATGGATAGTGATGGTTTTGGCTACAGACCTCTTAGGCATTTCAACACCTTGGTGAAGATGCCTTACCTAGATGCTGAAAAGGATCGTGTTTTCTATATCCGCAACAGCCCCAAAGACCGCAATCGTCTTTTTATGCTGGATCTTTATTGGAACAGCGAACGTGCCATTAAGACGCCCGGGGACGTTTTTTCCGTGCGTCCCGTGCTTGGTGCCAATCGTCTTGTGTTGGCGCTTAAGCATAACAAGGGGTCAGGAAAGTCTTTGGATTATTCTTCTATTGGATTTTTAGATAAGTCATCTCACCGCTTTTCTTACCTGCTGACGCCCGCGGCGTGTGTGTATGTTTCTCCCACGGGTTCGGTGCACAATGGGCGGGTTGTGTTTAATTCAGACCATGAGGGCGCTCCCAGAATCTATGAAACGTCGCTTCAGGGTGGGTGGTTGCGTCGTTTGGGTGATATAGAAGCGCGCTATTATTCGCCGATGCTGAGTGAAACAAATAACGCGTTGGTGTTTGTGCGGCGTGACGCTCTTGGGTTTCATATCGTGACCTTGAGCAAAAAAGGGGGAAGAGAGCGGGTGTTAGCGACGTTTGATTGGGCCGAAAGCCCGTGCTGGGCGCCTTATGGATCGGCGATTATTTTTTCTGCCAAGCGCCATCGTAAAGGGGTGTCAAAATTATACAAAATAGATATGAATAGCCTGAAAATCACAGCTTTTCAAACCCCTCACGAAGCCATAGAGCCATTTTGGGGAGAGCGGCCATAAAAAAGTCTGCGGAGGATGGACCCTGGTTTGCAAATGGTGCTATGATCCATCCTTGGTTGGTTCTGACTTTGAATGGCGAAAAGATATTTCCTAGGGAAGATGAGGGGTTAACTTTTTTTTTGGATTTTAAAGACATTTTTTAGTAAATATTTAACCAGGCCAATTTTATCATAAAGAAAAAAGCGAAAGGTGATGTGAGATGAAAGTAAAATTTTTGATGATGGCTGCAGCAGCGATGGCAATGACCGCCTGTGAGTGCAAAGATAGCCCCAACTCGGGTGCTGACGGTGTAGGCGCAGGTGTGGGCACGGGTCCTACAGCTGAGGCTTTTGCCGCTGAAACAAATCACCGGGTGTATTTTGGTTTTGACCAATATTCTCTCACACCAACGGGGAGAAAGAATCTCGAGAATCAGGCTGACTGGTTAAAAGAGCACACAGGTGTTCATGTCGAGGTTCAGGGCTATTGTGACAAGCGTGGTCCGATTCCCTACAATGATCGCTTGGGATTGCGTCGTGCTGATGCCGCGAAAGCCTATCTCACAACCTTGGGCATCTCGAGCTCACGTATTGAAACCATTACCTATGGTAACCGCGTGACCCTGGTCCCAGGTGATACAGAAGAGATCTACGCAGAAAACCGCGTGGCGATTACGATTGCTAAGTAAATTATTGCTGACATCGTTATCTGTCTTTGAAAGAAGCTCCTCGGAGCTTCTTTTTTTTGTGGAAAATGGTCATGACACCGCGTTTCCTTTGTAAGGAGGGCTTGCTTTTTCTAGGTGAGCCACTTACCTTGGGAGGTATCGGGGCGTAGCGCAGTCTGGTAGCGCACCACGCTGGGGGTGTGGTGGTCGCAGGTTCAAATCCTGCCGCTCCGACCAACATAAAAGCTTTCATTATTTACCGCAGACGGCAAACTGTAAGCGTTTTTTCGTGCTAGGGTAAGGCAATGGCCAGGAGGGAAGGTTCTCGCCTGAGGAAGAACTTCTTCACCCGGGAGGAAATATAGGGACTAGCTGTTTTTTGATGGGGCTAGGCCCCCACCGTATCTGCGTTTTCTAGGTCAGAATACCCCCCACGCGCTGAAGCACAGCGATACGTTTGAAAGAGGGGGGGTCTTATGATTTAGGCAAAAGAAGCCCGAGATGCCGCGGCGTGCTCAAGATGCGCAATCCTGGTGTGCACAGCCGAGCGGTGCCAAATAATGCGATAAGAAGCCTTAATCACAATGTCCTCAGCCTTGTGCTGGGTATGTGGCTCTGTGGTGTTAAGGGTCACAAGGGTCACAAGGCCTGGCTGGCTGCCGCGTAGAACACGACGCAAAAGAGGTGGCATCCCCTCTGTTTCTGCCAAAATGACTTCATCCCAGAAGTAGGGCAAATCTGTGGGCGACACAGGAATGCCCGCCACAGCATCACCTTTCTTGAAAAAAGGTGCCATGCACTGATCAGGAACCCTGTGGAACAGAAGATCTTCTTCATAATAGCGAGAAAGTTGGTCGAATTCTTTCTGCATGAACTTCTCTTCTGACATGGCTTTGTTACTCGACTCCTCAAAGGGCCGTATGGGAGAAGGTTCTTCCCCGTTTAAGAGCCAGTTTGCTGTGCAAGACAAGCCAATTTGATTGAACATGGAGACCAAGCTATTTGCCCCCTTTCTTGTCAAATGCGCAACATCGTTTTCCCAAGCCTTAAGTGTGCTTTCACTGATGCCTGTGCGTTTACAAAAATGATTTCTAGATGGAGAGCAGTAAGCGCGAATTGCTCTCAGGCGTTCCCCTGGCGTCTGAAGTTTTAGTACGAATGTCATTGTCGCAAGCACCCTTTTTACGAATAGTCAATTTCGGATTTAATTTATTTACTAATTACTCTCTTATGTGACAACAATCAACAATTTATTTAAACAGACAAAAATAACAGAAAGAACATTTTATAAAATAAACGAGAGTACATTTTAAGCAAAACAAAAAAAATTACAAGTATTCAACTGTATAAATATGGGTGAGTGCTAAAGCAAGCGCATCTGCTTCGTCAGCAAGTAAGGCAGATTTTATTGACAAACGTTGCTGAATCATAAACACCATTTGTTCTTTTGACGCCTTGCCATACCCCACCAGCATCTTTTTGATGTGTGTGGGTTCATATTCATAAACAGGGCATTGGGCAGTTCCCAAGGCAGCCAAGCAGGCCCCTCGTGCAAAGGCAAGCTTGAGGCTGTCTTTTTTGCCACCGCCCACAAGGGTCATTTCAAGGGCGATTTTTTCAGGGTTATGCTCGCGCAAGCATTGGCTAAGTTCATGAAAAAGAAAAGATAATCGCGTGGCCAAAGGGGCTGATACGGGGGGCTTAATGTGTCCCCATGCTTGGGGCGTTACGCCACCATCGTTCCAGGATAAAAGGCCCCAGCCTGTGCACCTTAAGCCAGGATCCAGGCCAAGAATGCGCATGGAAACAATTCCTTACGCCCCTTTTTCAGGTGCGTCAGTTTTTTTTGACTTTTTTTGATGCCAAATAGAGGCAAAATCAATAGCTGGTGCCAAATAGAGGGGCGGAAAACCGCTATCTTGGGTAATATTTGTGACAATCCCCCTGACAAAAGGGAATAAAATGCGTGGACATTCGACCATAAAGATGTCTTCAGCCATGCTTTGGGTGGCACCTGACAAGATAAAAAGACCCGCGTAACTTAAATCCAAGATGTAAATGGGTTTGTTCTGGCTCTTCACCGTGCCTACAAGGCGTAAAACAACCTCTGTTTTCCCATCTTCCAAAGGTGTGGATTGGACATCAAACTTGACATCTGTTTCAGGTTGTGGCGGCGGTGATTGAATGTGCGTCAGAAAATGGCTGTTTTCGAAGGAAAGATCTTTGATATATTGGGCGCCGACGGCGAGATTAATGCCTTTGGAGGTTTCTTGTGTTTCAGCCATTTTTCTACACTTTCATTGAATAAGACGATGCACCATTCTCTCAGAAAAAAAGGGCCTTTAAAAGGGCGAAAACAGGAAAATCAATCACGGGTTTTTACACGCACAAGGCAGAGAGGATCACACGCGGGAGAGAAAAGGATAGAGAGGCAAGGCGTGTTTCTATAAAAGCGTAGGCTATTTTTTTGCCCCTTGCCTTAAAGAAAAGAGACCGCATCATTTCTTAAGCACGTGGAGAGTTTTGGCAGCATGGGTCACGTGAAAGCGTGATGAGTGTCAGGGTCTTTGACAAACGTATGCTTAAGCCTTCTATTATAAACGTAAGGGAGGTTTTGCATGTCTTGCCTTGTGGAAAGCTCATGGGTAATGGTTTCATGACACAATGCGCGGAGCTGCCGTTCTTGTTCGGTCATCCTTTCAGGTGACGTTTGCCCTTGCAGTGTTTTGGTTAAAAACCATAAAGCTTGTGATGGCAGAAACATTTTGCGACTCTTAAGAGATTCTTATGGATTGAGCATGCGACAAAAACCTCTATAAACCATGTACAGCAAGTTAATTTTTTCTAAATGAGCACATCTTCTTTTTCCGGGGTTCGTTATTTTTTTGTGCTTGAATATGACGGACGTTTTTTTTGTGGTTGGCAGCGGCAAAAGGGACACAAAAGTGTTCAAGAAACTTTTGAAAAGGCTCTTGCGCGTGTAACAGGTGAGTCTCAAACGTCCTATGCAGCTGGCAGAACGGATGCAGGGGTGCATGCTTGTGTGCAGGTGGCGCATGTAACGTTGTCTCATGCCTATGATCATGATCGCCTCAAACGGGGCACCAATTTTTATCTTAAGGCTTCAGGTGTGGTGGTGAAACGTGTGATTCCGGTGTCTTTAGACATGCATGCTCGTTTTTCGGCTTGTGCGCGCACCTATGTCTACGTTGTGTCTCACGCCTCTTATCCCCCTGTGCTTAACGATGGGCGTGTATGGTGGGTGCCACGGCCGCTTCCTGCAGAGAAAATAAAAGAGGCGGCACGTTTTCTGGTCGGGTCTCATGACTTCTCTGCCTTTAGGGCTGCGCACTGCCAAGCCAAGAGCCCGTTCAAAACCCTTGATCATGTTGCCATCGATGTGCGCAACGACGCCTTTTTTTTCACCTTTTCTGCGCGTTCTTTTTTGCATAACCAGGTGCGTATGATGGTGGGTACGTTGGTGCGTGTGGGGCAAAAAAATCTGCCGGCTTGCCATATTCAAAAGCTTCTCCAACATCCTGACAAAAGATTGAGCGGCCCCTTAGCGCCAGCGTGTGGTCTGTATCTTACGTCAGTGTCTTACGACAACTTCACAATATCTTCCAACTCAAGAATAACTTTTTGACGCCATGTGTCTAAGGTGGGTGACGCCAAGATATGAAAAGGTGTGGTGGGCTTCTCTTTAAAAAAGGGCCAAAAAGATGATTTTTGGGCGTTAAAAATAAGAGAGGTGGCTCGGGCGTTATCTTGTTGGGCAAATTCATATTGTTGATGATGTGTGCCAAATGTTTTTTGGTAGATAAGGCGCACATGTTCAAAAAGAAAGACGGGTTTAGGGTTATCGGCCCCAAACGGTTCGAGGCGTTTTAGATCCTCCCATAAATCGAGCGTGAGGCTGTTGAATGTGAGCACACTGTGAAACGTTTTTATTGTGTGAGGTGGTGGGGGTGTTTGTTGAGCGTGTTCAAGGCAAAACGCCTGAAAGGAAGCCAGCTGGTCGGCGGTGAGGCTGATGCCTCCTGCCATTTTGTGTCCACCGCCTTGCTCAATAAGGTTTTGAGAGGCGGCTTGTTGAATAAGATGGCCTAGATCACAGTGTGGGAGCGACCGTCCTGAGCCTTTGCCGCCTCCTTGCGTGTTAAAGGTGATCACAAACACAGGTTTTTGATAGGCGTCCTTAAGCCGGCTCGCCACAATGCCAATCACGCCCTCATGCCATGTATGACTGTGTACCACGATGATCGGATGGTGGCGCTGTGGTTTGGCTTGCTCGAGGGCTTCTTGCGTGACAGCCTGTTCCACCGACTTGCGGGTCATATTGAGCGTTGAGAGTTGCTCGGCAAGCGTCTGAGCTTCTTCAGGGCTTTCTGTGCTTAACAAGCGGCTGGCAAGGTCAGATTGTGCCATGCGACTGCCTGCATTAAGTCTAGGTCCTAAGACAAATCCCAGGTGATGAGATGTGATATGTGCCAGATTCGCCTGTTTGATGAGTGTGGACAAGCCTTGAGAAGCACACTGGTTCATGATGTGTAGACCTTTGTGAACCAAAAGGCGATTCACGCCTTGCAAGGGGACCACGTCGCAGACGGTGCCTAACGCCACCAAATCTAACATAAGGCGCAGATCGGGCATCGTGTGGTGTGTGTAAAACCCCTTGTCTTTGAGGGCGTTTCGCAACGCAATCAGGCAAAAAAAACTGACCCCCACCGCCGCTAGGATCGCCATGTTTTGCCCTTTTTCTGACGTATCTTTTCTTTTGGGATTAACCACCGCACAAGCAGGGGGTAAGAGCGCATCAGGCACATGATGGTCAACAATCACCACATCCACTCCTTTTTTCTGCGCTGCGTCAAGAGCTTTGAAAGCTGCGGTGCCACAATCAAGGGTGATGATCAGCGTGACGCCCTCTTTTGCAAGGGTATGAATGCCTTGAGCGTTAGGCCCATAACCTTCGCGAAAGCGGTCGGGAATATAGACGCGCACAGGTATGTTGCAGGCTTTAAGAAAACGCATCCAAATGGATACACTGGTGGCGCCATCAACATCATAATCTCCCCATAAAGCGATTTTTTCTTTTTTTAAGATAGCCTCACAGATGCGGTGCGTGGCCTTGTCAATATCAGGCAGATCGTAAGGTGAGGGGAGGTTGTGCTGGAGAGAGGGATTTAAAAATGTCTTACCTCCCTCAAGGGTGTGGGCATGGCGACTCACAAGGCTAGATAAAAAGGGCGTAATTCCCGTGTGTTGGCACAATTGCTGCACAAAAGAGCCCGGTGGATCATAGGCCTCCCACACAATTTTTTTGAGAGATTGCTGGCCGGCGGCATCTTGCGACTGAGGAAGGGCAGAAGACATCATGAAGCCTCTCTCCTTAAGGAGTTTTGGATCAACAATGCGCTGTATAATCCATTTCGTCACTCTTTTTTTTGTGATCAGCGCTTTTTCATTATCTTGTCTTCAGGGTATTGAAGATCCTGCGTCTCAAGATTCAGGAGGTAACAACAGCGGCGGCGGCAACAACAACAGCGGCGGCAACAACAACAGCGGCGGCAACAACAACAGCGGCGGTAACAACAACAGCGGCGGCGGTAACAACAACAGCGGCGGTCTTATGGACCGCACGGTTGAATCAGGCAGTGCTTCGCAATCTGGGCAAGATCAGGGACAGCAACAAAACGACAACAATCAAAACCAAGCGCAAAACAACAACCAACCTTCTGCCAGCGATACGGCCTGTCAATCGAAGTGCAATCCCAATTTATGTGCGCAGCAACAGCGTGCTGTCACAGACTGTGAAAGTTCGTGCCGACAAGATTATCCTCAGTATGCTAACGATTGTAGTAATGCTTTTAATAATCAAAACCAATCTGGCGGGGTCTTTGGTGACTATGGTGACGATGGGGGGGGCGGTTTTTTGGGTGACGGTGATGCCATTGGGGGCGTCGCCGGTGCTGTTGGCGGTATCATCATCGCCGATAAACAAGCAGATGCAGAAGTGAAAAAGGCGCAGACAGAAGCCGCGTCTCAACAGGCGCAAAAAGAGATGGAAACAGAAGCCGCGATGCAGCAAGCAGAATTAGAAGCGCAGTCTGCTGTGGCCCAAGCTGATATTGCCGCAGATGCCGCCACCGATGCGGCCCTTGTGACCGGGGGGTTGGAGATTGGGAAAACGTTGGTGGATAAGGACAAAGGTGATGACGGAGATAAGGGCAAGGATAAAGATGATGATGCGGGTGACAAAGCTAAAAGTGACGGTGATGACGATGCGAAAAGTGATGATGATAAAGGTTCAGATGGTGATGATGCAAAAGATGATGATGATGCAGATTCAGATGACGATGACTCAAAAAAAGATGGCGATGATAAAAAGAGCAGCGGTGGGGATGCAGACAAAGATAAAAAAGAGCGGGAGGATGATGCTGACGCTCGTGGGGCCATCATGGGAGGTGCGTTAGGAGACGATGCTTTGGGCGCATCTGGTCAAGGCAAAGATGGCATGAAAGGCGGCAAGGGCGGCAGCGCTGACGGCACAGGAAAGGCGGGCAGCGGTGGCAAGGGTGGGGGGTCGAAAGACGGCGTGGTTTTTAATATGCTGATTATCCAGAAAAAAAATGGAGAGAAACCCCAAATCGTCCCTCTGTCACCCGAATCCGTGTCATCTATTTGCTTTATGAATATTCCGTCTAAAAAAGATAAAGACCAAGAAAAATCCGAAGATCGCGGCCCGTCAGAGGATTTGCGTGCAAACTCGCTGGAGATGCGGCGCATTAAGGCTTCAGAGCGCCTTGAGCGTGACCTTGATAGCATTGGCGGACGGGTGGAAGAGATTGACATTTCTATTCAATCCTTGCGTGAGGATGTGCGCCGTTTGGCGTTAACGCCGGTGCCAAAAACCGAACAGGACGATCAACAAAAGGACAGATCGGACAAAGAGGATTAAAGAGTCGCGTGATAAGGTTGCACCTTGCGTGTGTTTTTGGCAGTCTTAAGAGAATGCCGTTGTAGCTCAGTGGTAGAGCGCACCCTTGGTAAGGGTGAGGTCGAGAGTCCGATTCTCTCCAGCGGCACCATGTAAAACCGTCTCAAGGATACGTGGTCATCGCATCAGTCACAGCGTGTGCTTGTGCTGGTGGGTGTTTTCTTGATCCAGGTGCACAGAAACGAGGCACCAGATGTTTTTTAGATACGGTTGGCCAGAATCTCGTCTTTAAGGCGCGCCATCCAAGACACCATAAAGGCCACGTTATGTTGGGTAAGCGCGATGGGCCCGAACATTTCCCCCGCCTTAAAGAGATGATGAAGGTAGGCTCTTGAATAGTGCTTGCATGTGGGACAC
>CBFICL010000003.1:0-48443 GCA_965661165.1 uncultured Holosporaceae bacterium
ACATACAGCTGGAAGCCATGAAAAGGCTCAGTGATGATAAAACATAGGGAGGGAGACTCAAGTGTGGGCGCCTTGCACGTGGGCGCGGGTGCTTATCGCCCTGACGTGGGGGCCACGCCTGTATACTTTTTTTGTGTAGCACCTTGCGTTTTCTTGCGCAGAGCCCTTGTTTGCTGCGCCTAAAGAGATCTTGGGATGCGGCCACCTCCTTTTTCACCTATCATTTTTGCGCATGCACAGCACAGGTGCATAGATGTCACTTTTTTGAAGAAAATACGTTAAGTGACTGTATTTAAAGGTTTTTTTTACACAAAAAAGAGATTCTATAAAGAGAATCTCTGCATAACCCTTTGACTGTTTTTATGGCTATGTTTTGTACTGCATTTGACCGCCATCCCATGCGCGCCTTTGCGTGGCATCGTATGTGGTGTCTTTCAGGGTTTTCGTGCGCCCATCATGCCACAAGGTATGCCCTGCTCTTAATGTTATTCGCTTTTTCTTCGCTTGTGACGCTGCTCACCAATGACCCCCCCTACACCTGTGTGTACCTGGCTTTCCTGGGGTGGACACCGCTTTTTTTTCTTGATTTTACCCACCAAATTCGTTTAGATAAGCACGTACCTTTTGGCCATAAGGGCAGGAGGTGTATTGTATCAAAACAAAGGATCTTAGGGTTGCTGCAAAGGACCCCGAGTTTGCTGAAGGAGAACATATGAGCACGAATCGCGTTGTTGGCATAGACCTTGGGACCACCAATAGTTGTGTGGCCATGATGGTCGATGGAAAACCCAAAGTTTTAGAAAATGCGGAAGGGGATCGCACGACCCCCTCTGTAGCGGCATTCACCAAAGACGGCAAGCGGGTGGTGGGGCAACCGGCCAAACGACAGGCCGTCACCAACCCGGACAACACCTTTTATAGCATCAAACGCCTGATTGGCCGGCCGTATGATGATGCCATCACCCAAAAAGATAAAGAGCTGGTGGCCTACAAGATTGTCAAGAGCGACAAAGGGGATGCCTGGGTAGAAGCCAACGGCAAGCCCTATAGCCCCAGCGAGATTAGCTCGTACATCCTTCAAAAAATGAAGGAAACGGCGGAAAAACACACGAATGGCCCTGTCACCCAGGCTGTGATCACGGTGCCGGCTTATTTCAACGATGCTCAGCGACAAGCCACCAAAGACGCAGGCAAAATTGCCGGTCTTGAGGTGCTGCGCATCATTAACGAACCCACGGCGGCGGCCCTGGCCTATGGCCTTGAAAAGAACAAGGGCGGCAAGGTGGCTGTGTATGACTTAGGCGGCGGCACCTTTGACGTCTCTATTCTTGACATCGGAGAGGGTGTGTTTGAAGTGCTCTCCACCAACGGTGACACCTTTTTGGGCGGTGAAGATTTTGACCAAGCCATCATCGACTTTTTAGCCGATACATTTAAAAACGAAAACGACATTGATCTTCGCAAGGACCGCATGGCCCTTCAACGCCTGAAAGAAGCGGCTGAGAAGGCAAAGATTGAGCTTTCTAGCACAGAAGAAACAGATATCAACCTTCCCTTTATCACGGCTGATCAAAACGGCCCCAAGCATCTTCAGGTCAAGCTTACACGCGCCAAACTTGAGAGTTTGGTAGATAAGTTGATTCAGCGCACCCTGGTGCCCTGTGAGAAGGCCCTGAAAGATGCCAAGCTGAACAAAGGGGACATCACCGAGGTCATTTTGGTGGGCGGCATGACGCGTATGCCCAAAATTCAAGAAACGGTGAAAGCCTTTTTTGGCCGTACGCCGCACACAGGGGTGAATCCCGATGAGGTGGTGGCCATTGGCGCTGCCATTCAGGCCGGCGTATTGCAAGGTGATGTGAAGGATGTGGTGCTGCTCGACGTCACCCCTCTTTCCTTGGGCATTGAAACCTTAGGCGGTGTGTTTACCAAACTGATTGAGCGCAACACCACCATTCCCACCAAGAAATCGCAAACATTTTCCACCGCTGAGGACAACCAGCCCGCTGTGACCATTCGTGTTTTTCAAGGTGAACGTGAAATGGCCGTGGATAACAAGCTCTTGGGACAGTTTGACTTGGTGGGTCTACCTGAAGCGCCGCGCGGGATGCCTCAAATTGAAGTGACGTTTGATATTGACGCCAACGGCATTGTGCACGTGTCAGCCAAAGATAAAGCCACGGGTAAAGAACAGCAGATCCGCATCCAATCCTCAGGCGGGCTTTCAGAAGAAGACATTGAGAAAATGGTTCGTGACGCTGAACAACACGCTGAAGAAGACAAAAAACGGCGTGCCCTTGTGGAGGTAAAAAACCAAGCGGAAAGCCTGGCCCACACCACAGAGAAAAACCTTAAAGAACATGGGGATGCCCTTGAGGACGCGGATAAAGAAGCCATCACCACAGCGTTGGAAGACGTGAAAAAGAATCTTGAAAACCAGGATGTGGACGCGGATACGCTGAAGAAAGCCGTGGAAGAGCTTACGCAAAAGTCGATGAAATTGGCCGAGGTCATGTATAAGGCCGAGCAAGAGAAAGCCAAGGCCTCTTCAGATGATGCGACATCTGACGACACTTCTGAGCAAGAAAAGCCTGAAGAAAAAGTGGTGGACGCTGACTTTGAAGATGTCTCTAATAATAAAAAAGCCGATGGCGCTTAAGGGACAGAGGCACGAACAACGCCACATTCCTTTGGTTGACCCCTTGAGCAGCGTGTCTCTCGAGCAAGCCAACCTGATTGGTTATATAACCCTGGTGAGAGCCTTCCTTCCCTAAGGGAGGCTCTTCTTCTTTTCAGTGCAGGGCTTGTTGCTCTGGCCTTTGCCCCACCAGTTATTTTAGAGACTCGCGCGCACGCAGCCCCTCTCATAGAGACCCGCGATCGTGCGTTGGGTCATCAGGACACGCGTTTTGGTGAGAAAAAAGCGACCTTATCGTCCACGCGCTCTCTCCACGACACCATCGATGCACACGCCCCTCAATGACAAGTCATCTTTATGGTCAATCTTTTGCGCCCCCCCCCAAAACAAAAACGAATCTTGTAGAAACTGTTTATTTTACCCTTAACCCCATAAAAACATTGTTTTTGCATGCAAAAACATTGCGTCAAAACAAGCATAGCCCTAGAATGAGCTTTATTTACAGTCAACGTCGCTTTTTTACTGTCATTGTTTTTGTCACAAATAAGTCTAAAAATTATAATAAAAAAGAGAATAAAAAATGATGTAGCCTTTATTAGAGAATCAAAAAGCATAAATTTTGTCATTAAAATACTAAAAATTATATTTTTCTTGAAATATAACTTTATTAATAATAAAAACAGACTATAAGGAAAAACATGTCGTTTTTTTCAGAAAAACAGAAAACAATAGAGGTATGGTTCGTTTTGGCATTCTTTTTTCATAATATTCTGGTCAAACTCTTGTCACAAAAGTAGGGGGTTTTTTTTATGACTCGCTCAGATCTGATAAATCGACTTTGTCAACTGCACCCAGAAATGGACCACCAACTCATTGAAGGTGCTGTTTCTATTTTTTTTCTGGAAATTGTCAGCACACTTCAACGCGATGATCGCGTTGAGCTTCGTGGACTTGGCAGCTTTTGTTTACGCAAACGTGAAAAACGCATGGCACGCAATCCCAAAACAGGGGAACCCGTGCCCGTAGAAGAAAAGTGGATTCCCTTTTTTAAGGCTGGCAAAAAGTTGCGCGTGGCGATTAATCAAAAATCATCGTCCTAACCCGCGTATCACGATTTGTTTCCTTTTGTTCTCGCGCACCTGCATGTTAAAAACCTGCATGTGAGGACGGGTTTGCGCGTGCCCACGTTGATAAGCCAGAAGCTCAAGGCCTACGATAAAGGTTGTGGCACCGATAAGGGTTGTGGCGTTCTCTTCTTTCTTGTAGGATGTTTTTGTTTTTTTTAGACAAAATTATCTGAGGCTCTGTGCAGTACACATCACCCACCATAAGAACCGTGGTGGCGTTTCTCCCGATCAAAAGAAGTATACCCTTGGACACGTCCTTGAGCATATCCTTGGGCGCCGTCTTGAACACACACCTTGACACACCCTTGGTCTTGAGCACAGGCGCCAAGGCACGGGCTCAGACCGCACACCCATGATGTATGATGCCCGGCACCACACAGTTAGCCATAGTGCACAACGAAAGGCCACACATAAAGCCCCATCGCTTCACCAAAAGATTGTACAATTTTTTATTTCCCTGATTGCCCCGCCCTTTCTTTTCTTGGCCATCTTTTTATCTATCTTTTTCCACCTCGCCACCAGCACGTGGTTTGATAAAAAAGTCACAGGCGCCATTTTAGAGGCCCAAAAAATCACCAAGGCCTATCTCAATGAACACAAAGCCGTTATTCGGCAAAATGTTGATTTGTTTACCCAAGATATCAAAGACGCCTTGCCTCATATTATCCACAATCCCTTTGTATTAAACAAATTCCTCACCCTGCAGGTGGGATTGCGGAGCTTAAGTGGTGCCATCCTCCTGAACCGTGAAGGGAATATCCTAGGGAAATCTCAATTTGTCTTGGGTCTTGAGCCCTATCAAAAAAAAGAGGCCGCCACTTGGCCAGAAGCCCCAACAGAGCAAGACCATACTTACAAGACCTCTATCCACATCAATCAAAAAAAGACCATGTTCATCACCACAAGTGTGATCAACCCTGATGTCTTGCTGATAACCAGTCGCCGCATTGACCCAGACGTTCTTAACAACATTCATAGGACACAAAAGGCATTCCATGCCTATTCCCAGCTGATCAAACACCGCGAAACCATGATTTTGTGCTTTGTGTTTTTTTTCATTCTATTGATGTGCCTCACGCTGGGCATGGCCATTTTGTGGGGCCTGCGCCTCTCGCGGATCATCCTCATCCCCATCCACAGTTTGATTCATGATGCAAGAGCCATCTGCGCCGGCCGGTTTTCCTTAAACAAACAAGCGCTCTCCCCCCAAACGCCTGATGAGCTGGCCTTGCTGTACCAAACGTTTAGAAACATGGCCGCCGACCTCTTTCATCAGCAAAAGGAACTCAAAAAAGCGTATAACGAACTCACCAAACGTCACCACATGTTGAAAAGCATTTTGGCCAGCATATCGTCAGGGGTGTTGGTATTGAATCACCAAAAAAAAGTGACGCTCACCAACAAAAAAGCACGCACCCTCTTGAACATGAGCCACAAAAAGCTTCAAACAACATGTTTTGAAGACATCTTTCCGGGTGGCGGACAGGTCATAGAAAACGCGGATGCTAACTGTCAGCAACTCTCTCTGACTGTTGGTGGACAAAACTTGATTGTGAAAGTGCAGGCCACGGCCCTAGGCGGCGGCAAAACATTGGTCACTTTTGAAGACATGACTGCGTTCATTAACAATCAAAAACAAGCCACCTGGATTGACGTGGCACGTTATCTCACCCACGAAATACGCAACCCTCTCACCCCCATACAGCTATCCGCAGAAAGAATTGGCAAACTGCTCACACACACCCCGTGCGATATTCCCAAAATTAGTCACTCTATTGACATCATCATCAGACAGGTCACGCACCTCAGCCACTTGCTTAAAGAATTTTTCGTGTTTGCCAAACCCCCTCTTGCCCACAAAGAGTGGGTCGATGTTGTACCCCTCATTCACCAAATCATGGAGCTCAAAAAGGCCATGGCGCCCACCATTGTGTGGGAACTGCACGGCCCCACCTCCCTTCAGCTTTATTGCAACCCTCAACAGATCCAGCAGGTGTTTTTGAATATTCTCAGGAACTCCGTGGAATCCATTCAAGAAAAAAGCGCCACATGCACCATGCAGGGCACGATTCATATTGAGGTGAAACAAGGGCCTGATCATACAACCATCTGCATCTCAGACAATGGGCTGGGCCTTGATGCGTCTTTCCAAGATCAGATGCTTGAACCTTACGTCACGAAAAAAAACAAAGGCATGGGTCTGGGCCTGGCCATTGCCAACAAAATTATTCAAGAACATCAAGGCACCATTCGCATGACACGTCATGCCTCGGGTGGTGCTCAGTCTATCCTGTGCTTTCCCCAGAACAAACATGTCCGATCTGCTTGATTTTTCGTCAAAAAAAGAACATTCTGCCGGGAAAAAGATCTTTTTTAGATAAATCATGCCCCGCCCCCCCCTCCTAGTTGTGGATGATGAACCAGACATTTGCGCCACCATCAAAGATCTGCTCGAAGATGCAGGGTACCAGGTATGTGCCACCCATTCAGCCCAAGAGGCCCTTAACGCCTTGGTTCGTTTGCCACCATTGGTGGTGTTGCTTGATGTGTGGCTTAAGGCTTCGGATGGTTTTTCTCTTCTCAAACGCCTCACACGCTCACACCCACACACGCCGGTCATTTTGATGAGTGGACACGGCACCCTGGACATTGCGGCACAAGCCATTCAAAAAGGAGCCTACGATTTTATTGAAAAACCGTTTCATACCGATCGTCTTTTGCTCGCCATTCAGCGCGCACTGAGAGAAAAAAAATTACAGCACGACAGGCAAAGACTTACCACATACACCCAAGACACACCTCTGTTTGATCACACCAAAGGCTTGCGCGCTGTGCACCATCATTGTGTGGCTCTGACGCGCCATATCCACGCCATGCTCATTGAAGGGGAAACGGGCACTGAAAAAAGCCGGCTCGCCCATTGGGTGCACACCCATTCCCCCGAAACGGCCCATGGGCATTATGTGGAAGTCCATGCGCAAAACCTTGATCCCCACACCTTCGATGACACGTTTTTGGGGCGCGAGGAACCACATTTTGGCCTCGAGCAGTGCGGTTTGGTGGACCATGCCTTTGCGGGCACCCTTGTGATCAAGCATGTGCACCATCTGCACCCGCGGATACAAAAAAAATTGACACACCTGATTCAAACCATGACCTTTACACGTTCATCTGGCACGTCGCTTCCCCTGCAAACCCGCATCATCGCCACCACGAACACACCGCTTGATCGGGAGGTGGCGCGCAAAACATTGAGTCAGACACTGTACGACCGCCTCCAGATGCACCATGTGCGCATTCCCCCCTTGCGCATGCGGAAAAAAGACATTGGCGCCCTGGCGCATCACCATCTCCACATCCTATGCACGCGGTATGGACAAAAGCCACGAAGTTTCACGCCTGAGACTGTAACGGCCCTTGAAAGCTATGCGTGGCCGGGCAACACACGAGAGCTCAAAAATTACCTTGAACGGTGTCTTTTACTGACAGATCCGGATGATGAGGCCCCCTTTGTGTGCCCCCCTCCTGCGCTCACATCTCACCCCCATGCTGCCTCCTTCATCCATGACTATTTACGGATGCCGCTTAAACAGGCGCGGACCCACTTTGAAAAAAAATATTTAATGGCGCAAATTGAGCGGTTTGATGGCAATATACAAAAAACGTCACAATTTGTAGACATGGAACGCTCTGCACTTCATCGAAAAATACGTATGCTACGCTCAACAACAAAGACTCAAAAAACAGGATAAGGAACAACATTCATGAAGGTTGTCATCTGTGGTGCGGGAAATGTTGGCCTAAGCATTGTGGAATACCTGGCCAATGAATATGACATCACGTTGATTGATACGTCTGCCGAAGTGCTTTCAGGGGCCATCGAAAAATTTGATGTACAAACCATCCAAGGCAGCGCCACCGACCCCAACATCTTGAAACGGGCCGACCTGCACAAGGCCAGTATCTTTGTTTCTGTCACAGATGCCGACGACACCAACATTGTGGCGTGCCAGCTGGCCGACAGTCTTTTTGGCGTTAAAACAAAAATCGCACGGCTTCGCGATGGTGCTGACCTTGAGAAGCCCTTGATGGCGCCCTATAAAAAGCACTATCTCCCTATTGATATTGTGATCAACCCCGAAAAAGAAACCGTCCAAGAAATCTTACGGCATCTCCACGCCCCCTTTGCCTTCACCAACTTTCCGCTGTTTAATGCGCAGCTCCATGTTTTTGGCATCAAAATTACGGAATCAAGCCCGTTTCTCAACTGTCCCATCAAACACCTTGATAAAGACCTAGGCCCCCTCAACGCCATGATTATCAAGATCGTGCGCCACAAAACCACCTTCATTCCCCAAGGGCATGAGCTCCTCAATGTGGGGGATCATGCCTATTTTCTGGTGCCCGCTGACGCTATTGGGGCCTTTTCAGAGGTAGCAGGGTTTCAAGAAGATCGCACCCAGCGTATTTTGATTTTGGGCAACAACCGCATGGGTCTGGCGTTGGCATCAGAAATTGAACGTCTCTATCCGTCGATTTCTTGCATTTTTATTCGTTATCAAGACACCCAAAACCTTGATTTTGTCAGCCAACTCAACAACACCATTGTCATCCAAGGCGACCCACTTGATCATTATATCCTTGAAGAAGCCGGTATTCAGTTTACCGATAATATCATTGCCATCACAACCGATGATAATGTCAATATTTTAGCCTCGCTTCTGGGCAAACGTTATGGCGCCAAACGGGCAACGACCTTAGTGTCGCGAAAAAGCTATGTGTCGCTCATGAACTCCCTCGGGATCGAAAATCCACTGAATTTATCGTCTCTCACACTGTCACTCATTTTAAGGCGCATCCGCAGAAACTATGTCCACGCCCTCTATAAACTGGGGGACGGCATTTTTGACACCATCATGGAGGTTCACCTCCAAGAAAACACCAGTGCCAGCCACATGACATTAAGCCAAATCAACACGCCGCGTGAAATTTGGGTGTTCGCCGTGTTGCGCGATCAAAGCATTTTGTTCCCTTCCCCAGATTTTCTCCTGGCCACCGGCGATGTCTTAATCTTACTGACAGACCAAAACCATTTCAAAAAAGTGCAATCTCTTTTTGAACCGAAAGAGGCTTAGCCCCAAGCCCCTCAGCCGCAGAGACATCGTGCAACACACTTGTCTAGGCATAGGAAGCGACGCTAACTTTTCTGAGTATACGCCAGGCGCGCAAGACAGGCCTTTTTTCCCACAATCGACATCACATCAAACAACGGTGGAGACACTGATCGCCCCGTCATCAACAGCCGCAAGGGCTGCGCCATCGTCACCAATTTCAGATCGTGTTCTTTGGCAAAGCTGCGCGTTAAAGATTCAAGAGATGCTGCCGTCCACGCCTCCTGTTGAGCAAGCGCTTCCAGGTAAAGAGGTAGGTGACGCACAAAGGCCTCAGGAAGCGCGTGCACATCGATGGGAAACGGGCCTTCGTGGGTATAAAAACGGGCACTCTCGGCCAGCTCTTTCAGCGTATGGGCGCGCACGGCCAAGGCAGGCAGCCCCTTCATCAAACGATCGTTGATAAGAGACGATGCAGGAGGCGCGCTCAAAAAGGGCAGGCAAGCATCCATCAACGCTTGAGGTGACAAGGCTTTGAGATAGTGCGCATTTAACGAGGCCAATTTTCCTGGATCGAATCGCGCCGGCGATGCCCCCACGTGGTTAAGCGAAAATAAAGCCACAGCCTCATGAAGGGAGAAAATTTCTTGGTCTTTGTGCCCCCACCCCAGACGCAAGAGAGCATTGATCAGGGCCTCTTTCAAAAATCCTTCCTCTTGATAGGTATTGACATCCAACGCGCCATGACGTTTTGACAGCTTCGCCCCGTCAGCGCCATGGATAAGCGGGATGTGCGCAAAAGCGGGACAAGCCCATGACAAAGCCTGATAGATATGTATCTGCTTAGGGGTGTTGCTGATGTGATCGGCGCCGCGAATGACGTGGGAGATGCGCATGTCATGATCATCCACCACCACAGAAAGCATATAGGTGGGCGAGCCGTCCGCCCGTAATAACACCAAATCATCCAGCTGATGATTGTTCACACGGATCTGGCCATGCACGTGATCTGTAAAAACGATCTCCCCTGTACGCGGCATGTTAAACCGCAACACCGAAGAAGATGACCGGGGTTGAGGTGTATCACGCCCAGGATACAGCGGTGCACGGCCATCAAGACGTGCCTGGGCCTTAAGAGAGGCAAGCGCCTCGCCGTCCATATCACACCAATAAGCATGACCTGCCGCTAATAACCCCATGGCCACCTCTTGATGGCGCGTCTGTTGTTGTGACTGAAAAACCATCGGTTCATCCGGCGTCAGCCCCAACCATGACAAGCCTTGTGTAATTGACGTGAGGGCTTCTTGCGACGATCGCTTTTGATCGGTGTCTTCGATGCGCACACAAAACGTGCCCCCGTGATGTTTAGCGTAAAGCCAATTAAACAAAGCGGTGCGCGCGCCCCCCAAATGAAGCGCCCCCGTGGGTGATGGCGCAAAGCGCGTACGTACTGTCATAGGCTGATCTATCCTGGCCGTTGTCTTTCCCGTGTCCTCTTTCTTTTTATAAAAGAAAATCACCGCCAGCAAAAGGCGCGGATCTGAAATCAGCGCACAGCATACGTAAAGCTGCCACGCTCGGACTTTTTGTTTGCGCCTCCAAAAGGGTCGGTGTAGAATGGTGAACAAAGGTATGTCGTTAGCAATGCCTGGCAAGGGACCATGACCACAAAAAGCCAAGGGTTTTCCAAAAGACAGCGTCAGGTGGCTGAACAGGTGCGACAAGCCCTCTCATCTCTTTTGATGCATTACCAAACCTCAGACGGCACCACCTTGAACATCACGTTGACCGAAGTGCAGATGAGCCCTGATTTACGCCATGCACGGGTTTACGTTGTGCCGCTTCATGATCAGGGCACAAAGGCCTGTGACTATTTGACGCACCTCAAGCAAGAGGCGCCCCGCCTGCAACACAATCTTCAACATCTGGTGAATCTGAGATTTTTGCCGCGCTTGCGTTTTGTAGAAGACACAGCCTTTGACACGGCAGACGCCATTCAAGACACACTCAGCCAGATCAAGAAACCTAAGGACACATCTTCATGTCCCCAGCCTTGATGCTTGCCCTGAAATACGTGAAGCCGGGGCGCAAAGACAGCTTTATTTCTGTGGTGGCCGGTTTTTCTTTCGTGGGCATCATGCTGGGCGTGGCTACCTTAATTGTGGTGATGTCTGTGATGAATGGCTTCAAAAGTGAGCTGATGACACGCATCCTAGGCATGAATGGTCATGTGGGTGCTTATTACATCGATCCGCAATCTCCCCAATCCAAAGCATACAAACATCATCAGCAATTGATCCAAGCGCTGACAGGCGTCAAACACGCCTTTGCCTTGGTTGAAGGCCAAACCATGATGCTCAATCAAGGGCGGGCCCGGGGCGCTCTTGTGCGCGGCCTTGAAAAAAAGGCCTTCTTGATGCGCCCTGCCTTTCGCACAAGTCTTAAACAAGGTCACATTGACCACTTTTTTGGGGACACCCTCTTTTTGGGTGAAAAACTTGCCTTGCGCCTGGGCGTGTCTTTGGGCGACGAGGTAGTGCTGGCTTCACCGCAAATCACACCCACCGCCCTGGGCGGGCTGCCCAAATTTAGGCGCTTTCGCATTGGGGGGCTTTTTGATTTTGGCATGAATGACTATGACCAAACCTTTGTGTTTATGCCGCTGCAAGCAGCGCAACAATTCTTTGACGCGCCTGGCACGGTCTCAGGTTTTGAGATTTTCGTGGATCACCCTGAACATATGCGCGCCATCACACAATCCATGCGTATGACACTGGGCCCTTTGGGCTTGCGCGTGGTGGATTGGCAAGAAGCAAACGCCAGCTTTTTTTCTGTGGTGGAGGTCGAGCGCAACGTGATGTTTATTATCCTCGCCCTGATCATCCTGGTGGCTGCTTTTAATGTGATTTCCAGTCTTGTGATGCTGGTGAAAGAAAAAAGTCGGGACATTGCCATTTTGCGCTCGATGGGGGCCTCACAAGGCATGGTTTGCCGCCTGTTCCTGATGGTAGGAATGGCCATAGGCACGCTTGGCACGATGTGCGGCATGGGTCTGGGGCTGGTCATTGCCTATCATATGGAGCCCATTCGCCGCGCCATGGAATCGTTGACAGGGTCTTCTTTGTTTCCGGCCGAATTTTATTTTCTTTCTCAACTGCCCTCGAAGGTTGATCTTTATGAAGTCGTGTGGGTAGCAGGGGTTGCGTTGAGCTTGACGCTTCTGTCTTCGCTCTATCCGGCCGTGCGCGCGGCGCGCCTGACACCACAAAAAGCGCTACGTTTTAGCGAATAATCGCCGGGCATCTTGCGAAATCTTGTAAAAATTGATAGGATGCGTCCATGACACACTGCGCATAAGGAGATCTTTTTTGGTTCAAGTCGTTGTGAGAGATAATGATATCGAACGTGCATTACGCATGTTGAAAAAGGGGCTTCAAAATGACGGATTTTTCCGCAGGATGCGTCTTCGGCGCTATCATGAAAAAGCCTCCCAGAAAAGACTCCGTGAGAGCGAAGAATCCATGCGCCGCGTGAGAAAGCTTAACCGCAAACGCATTGAGCGCTACGGCTATTAAGTCAAAGACCTAACGCCCCCCTACTCGGGAGCCCCTTTTGGGGAGTTTCCTTGCTTGAAATTATTGTGCAGATCGTTCGTGCGAGTCCTCTTGAAGGTTCTTCCTCAGAAGAGAGAAGCTTTGGTTCGTGTTGTCAGGCCTTGCGCTCTGTATACGGTTGGGTTGCATTGTGGTCCTCCTGTTCTTAAGGGAAAAGATCGGTTTTCGAGTAAGCGCCCGCCCTCTCTTGACTGACATATAAAATAACACGCCACGCTCATTACATAGTGCCAACAAGAAGGCCTGGGGGCATTTGAAGCGCTTGCTAAGCCGCCGCTTGATTCGTAGAAGAGTGGCAAACTGCTCAAAGCACCCTTTTCCTTTGCTTCTTCATCTTCTCTTCGTCCCCTCTCCGGCGTCCTCATCTATCCAAAACACGAGGCCATACGCAAACCACACAAAGCCAGCACTCTGCGAGAACGCGCACATAAAAAAGCACCCAAAAAACTTTATCCTTTTTCCTTGATTCGGCGTTTAGCATGCACAATAATGAAGGGGTGAGGAGTCGGTCACATCCCTTGTTAAGGATTGGCGGGCATACTGACAACAAATGAGAATGATTCTTAAACGCAAATGGGGTGAAGCATGCGCGGGGAAAAATTTGCTGAGTGGGGCGTGTGGAAGCGTCTGGCCGGCGTGTTGGTTTTTTTAGTGCCTCTGTGGGGGTGTTTTTTGTTGGCGGGGCTATAACTTTTTGTAAAAGTATGTTGTTGTGACGCGCGCCTCTTCTGACTCTTTTGCATTCACCGCTCACCATGCCTCTTTCAAGCGTCGCGATCATATAATTATCTCAGGCCTTTCCCTTTCTGTGCCTCGGGGAAGCCTTGTGGCCTTGGTGGGGCCGAATGGCAGTGGGAAATCCACCCTTCTTGATGCCATTGCCCAATCTCAAGACCCTTGTGAAGGATCCTTTCATCTCTCCCCAGATGAACAATGCGTCTATTTGCCCCAGCTGTGTCGCATGAAAAGAGATTTTCCCCTGCTTGTGCGTGATGTTGTGGGCTCGGGGCTTTGGCCGCACCTCCCTTTTTGGCATGGGCTGCGACCGCACCACCACCAATCAATCATGCAGGCGCTTGACGCGGTGGGGCTCACTTCTTACGCTCACACCCCCATCATGAACCTGTCGGGCGGACAGTTCCAGCGGGTCTTATTCGCGCGCATGATGGTGCAACAAGGCACACTTTTGCTGCTTGATGAGCCCTTTACCGGGGTGGATGAAGGTACCGTATCTGTACTGCTAACGTTGATCCAACAATGGCACAAGCAAGGACACACCCTGATTGTGGCTATGCATAATCTTGAGCATGTCAAAAACCTTTTTCCCCACACGCTGCTGTTGGCCAGGTCTTTCTCTCAATGGGGCCCCACCGCCACCACGCTCACCGAAGCCAATCTGGCAAAGGCCTATCAAAAATCCCATGAATGGAGCTTTTGTCCTTGCTAGCTCACACCACCCTTTTATACACCTATCTACTTGAGCCCTTTTTTGCGCATGCGTTTATGCTCAAGGCGCTTTTAGGGTGTGCCGCCCTGGCCCTTGGGTGTGGGTCTGTGGGTGGCTTTCTTGTGCTCAGGCGCATGAGCTTGATTGCCGATGCCTTGTCTCATGGCCTTTTTCCTGGCGTGGCGCTGGCGTTTTTATGTTTTGGGTTTCAGGTGCTACCCCTCAGCATCGCCGGTGCCTTCACAGGTGTGGTGCTGGCCCTGATCGCACATTGGATTACACAAAAAACCATGTTGCCCAAAGACAGCACCTTTGCCGCCCTTGTGTTGTTTTCTATGGCCTCAGGTCTCTTTATTCTCTCAGCCTTTGGCAGCTATACCGATGTGATGCACATTTTGGTGGGTAACATTCTTGTGCTATCCAAATCGCACCTGTTTTGGCTGATGGGTGTGGGAAGTTTCACCCTCATCGCGCTGGCTTTGTTCTATCGCCCCTTGGTGCTGCAGGCGTTTGATCCCCAGTTTTTTCGGATGACCTATCCCCGCGGTGGGTGGTTGGACCAAGGTTTCCTTATCATTGTCACCTTGAACATGGTGTGCGCCTTTCAAGCCTTAGGCTCTTTGATGGCGCTGGGCCTGTTGCTTTTGCCCGCCATCACGGCGCGGTTGTGGGCCAAACAAATTTGGACGCTGTGCGCGCTTTCCACGATCTTTGCGTTTCTTGCCAGCCTTGCAGGGCTTTTGATTTCCTATCATACCGGTTTCCCTGCCGGCCCGCTCATTATTTTGGTCAGTGTGGCTTTTTATGCCCTCAGCCTTCTCTTATATGTAACCGGTCTCAAGCTTCGTTATGTGGGGTGCGTGGCCCTGTTGCTCGCCGCGCTGCCTTTTGTATTTCATGCCCCAGCTTCTGCGCCCAAACCGCCGCATATTGTGGTCAGTTTTACCATCCTCAAAGACCTGGTGTATCAGATTTGTGGCCACCAATTGCGCATCAAAAGCCTGGCCGGCCCCAATCAAGATCCTCACACCTTTGAACCTTCCCCGCAAGATATTCTTGAGCTAACCCAAGCCCGACTTGTCATCATCAATGGCCTGAATCTCGAAAACCATTGGATGGAACGCTTTCTTAAAGAGCGCCCCCCGTCCTCTCTTGTGGTGGCTTCACAACGTTGTCCCCCCCTTTTCTTTGACGACACCTCTCAGAAAATTCCTGACCCCCATGCCTGGCACAATATTAACAATGTAAGAAGCTATGTGGCTGTGATTGTGGAGGCGTTGTGCAAAACGTGGCCGCACATGGCGCCCATCTTTCGCTTCCGGGCCCGGCTCTTTGATCAAAAGCTTAAAGACCTTAACCGGTGGGTGCGCACGCGCATAAGCGCTCTGCCACCAGAAAAACGATGCGCCCTCACCACTCACGATGCCTTTGGCTATTTTGCTAAGGCCTATGGTTTTTCCTTCTTATCGCCGCTGGGTATCTCCACCGATGATGAGCCTTCAGCGAAAAAAATAGCGCTTCTGATCGAAGAAATCAAACGGCGCGATATTCGCGGTATTTTTTTTGAAAATATGGTGTCCCCCAAAATCATGAACGCGCTGTCTCAAGAAACAGGCGTCACCATCGGCGGCACCCTCTATTCAGACGCCCTGTCCCCCCCTGACGGACCGGCTGCTGATTATATCGCGCTGGTGAAACACAATGTGAACACCCTGCTAGCGCCTCTTGAGAAAACACAGGCACAACAGGGTTCAAGCTGACGTTTGTTTGTGGCTTTTTTTGCTTGGCTATACACTCGTGTGCGCATCGGTGGCATCACGCAGCCCTTCTCCAATAAACGCCACCAACACCAACACAAAAGAAATGCCGCCAAACGCGGTCACCCCCAGCCACGGCGCGTAAAGATTGTTTTTTGCTTGACTCAACAACTCACCCAAAGAAGGGGTGCCTAGGGGCAAACCAAAGCCCAAAAAATCAAGCGACGTAAGCACAGAAATACTGTGGTTGAGCAAGAAAGGCAAAAACGTGATGGTGGCCACCATGGCATTAGGCAACATGTGCTTCCACATAATGCGCACCGGCGAAACACCCAACACAACGGCGGCTTTGGCATAATCATGATTGCGCGCACGCAAAAACTCTGCCCGCACCAGCGCAGCCAACCCCATCCATGAAAAAAGAAGCATAATCACCAACAGCCACGTTAAGTTGGGCTGCACAAAGCTTGAGAGGATGATCAAGATGAACAAAATGGGTAAACTCGTCCACAGCTCTTGAAAACGCTGGCCAATGAGGTCTACCAGCCCACCAAAATAACCTTGAACAGCCCCCAGCACCACGCCCAGCACCAAACTCATCAGTGTGAGCAGAAACCCAAAAATCAATGATACCCGTAGGCCATAAATAAAGCGCGCCAACACGTCCCGCCCTTGATCGTCTGTGCCCCACCAATTATCCCAAGACGGCGGTGCGGGGGCTATGCGCTCAAGATTGACGGATGTGCCGCTATAAGGCACCGGCGGCCACAACATCCACCCCTGGTGCTCTTTGATAAAATCGAGGATCAGCGGGTCCTTAAAATCAGCAGGCCCATCAAGCGTGCCGCCAAAACATCGCTCTGGATATTCTGTCACGATCGGCCAATAGGTTTTGCCCTCCACGCGCACCACATAAGGCACGTCATTGCACAACCACGGCGCCGCCAAAGAAAGCAAAAACACACCCACCAACAGCTGAAAACTGATCCACCCACGCCGATGCGCGCGAAACGCACGGACACGCCTTGCCAGAAGCGGTGACATCAGCGCCTCCTTTTCTCAAAGTGCACGCGGGGATCCACCTTCATATACAAAAAGTCGCCCACAATGTGAAGCAATAAGCTGAGCAACGTAAACACATAAAGGGTGCCAAAAATTACCGGGTAATCACGGGTTATGGCAGCCGTGAACCCCAAAAGGCCTAACCCATCAAGGGAGAAAATAATTTCCACCAAAAACGCGCCTGTGAAAAAGAGGTGGAGAAATGCCTGCGGAAACCCTACGAGCAGCACCAAGCAGGCATTGCGAAACACATGCCCAAAAAGAACCTGCCGCGCGGACAGTCCTTTGGCATAGGCGGTTAACACATAGGGTTTGTTCATTTCCTCTAAGAAAGCATTTTTGGTGAGAAACGTGAGCGAGGCAAAACCGCTCAACACCTGGGTCAACAAAGGCAAAGCCATGTGCCAAAAATAATCGCACACCTTGCCCCACAACGACAGGGTTTCAAAGTCAGGTGACGTCAACCCACGCAGCGGAAACCATGACCAAAAGCTGCCCCCCGCAAAAAGAAGAACCAGCAACACACCAAACAAAAAGCCCGGCACCGCATAACCAATAATCACCACAAAACTGGTCACCACATCAAACGTTGTTTTGTGCGCCCGCGCTTTGGCCACCCCTAAGACAATGGAAAGGCTATACACCAACAGCGTGCTCCATAGCCCCAGGCTGATGGAAACGGGGAGTTTCTCCATAATCAACGACGCCACCGTGCGGCCCTTGAAATAACTGACCCCAAGGTCTCCTGTGAGATATTTTTTGATCATCAGACCAAAACGGGTCCAAAAGGGCTTATCAAACCCATACATTTTTTCAATGTCACGGATAATCTGCGGATCCAACCCCGAACCACCGCGATAGAGGTGATGATCTTCTGCAAAAGAAGTCATATCTGTTTGCTCAGCCCCAGAAAGGCCTGAGGTACCATCACCTGAAAGCCCTTGAAGCTGGGCCACCATCTGCTCTACAGGGCCACCAGGGGCCCACTGAATCAGCAAAAAATTGAGAAACAAAATGCCCAAAAGCGTGGGCACGGCCAAAAGCACGCGTTTTAAAAAATAGCCTCTCACAGCACGCTCCTCACTCTTAGCCTGTTCGCGAAAAAACCAGCGACGCTTTTATAAAGGCAGGGCCACGAGAAAGTCAAGCCCCTTTCTATGGCCCCCTTGATGACACGGGAAAGATCAAGAAGCTTTTTTTAGCCCCTCCAAGGCGCGTTCAAAGCGTCCTGCATGGGATTTTTCAGCCCGAGCCAAGGTTTCAAACCAATCGGCAATTTCTTCAAACCCTTCATCACGGGCGGTGCGCGCCATGCCAGGATACATATCCGTATATTCATGGGTCTCACCAAAAATAGCCGATTTCAAATTTTCTTCTGTGGTGCCAATGGGCACATCGGTCACAGGGTCACCCACCTCTTCCAAATATTCCAAGTGACCGTGCGCATGACCCGTTTCCCCTTCTGCTGTTGAACGAAACACAGCCGCCACATCGGTGTGCCCCTCAATATCTGCCTTTTGCGCGAAATAAAGATAGCGGCGATTGGCCTGCGATTCGCCGGCGAACGCTTCTTTAAGATTTTGAAGGGTTTGTGTGCCTTGAAGGCCATGCTTGGACTCAGCCATGTGTATGCTCCTGAAGAAAGGACTGTTATATAGTTCATAACAAAAAGTCATACCCCATGCCAAGTATTATGACCCGATAAAACTTCACAAAAAAGGGAAAAAACGTTAGGATGGGCCGAACATATCTTGCGAAAGCCTGACCGCATGACCCATACCCTGCCTCCTCTCCCCTTTGCCAAAAACGCCCTGGCGCCTCACATCTCTGAAAGAACCCTTGAATTTCATCATGAGAAACATCAGGCCGCGTATATCAACAAACTGAATGCGCTTGTGGACGGCACGCCCTGGGCCCAGGCTTCCCTTGAAGAGGTGATTCGTCAAACACGCCAAGCCCCAGAACACACCGCCATTTTCAACAATGCCGCTCAAACCTGGAACCACACGTTTTTTTGGCACAGCCTCTCCCCAGAGGGCGGTGGCATGCCCAAAGACGGACCTTTAAAAAAGCAGCTGATAGAGGATTTTGGCGATCTTGACACGTTTCAGCGTCTCTTTAAAGAAAAAGCCGTGGGCCAGTTTGGCAGCGGGTGGGCCTGGCTTGTGCTTGACGCACAAGGCAAACTTACCATTCAAAGCTCGGCCAACGCAGAGATTCCCCAAAACAAGGTGTTGTTAACCTGTGATGTGTGGGAGCATGCTTATTATCTTGATTATCAAAACCGCCGCCCTGATTATGTGACCACTTTTCTTGAGCACCTCGTGAATTGGTCGTTTGTTGAAGATAATCTGCGCGCGGCTTAATACGTTTTTGTCCCATGAGTACACCTGAGATTATTGAACACATTACGCAGGATCTTCACATCCTAAGGGGGCATCTTTGACTGGGAAAAAGCCTTAGAACGTCAAAAAACCCTGGATGCCCGCGCCGAGGACCCCTCCCTTTGGGACAATCCTGAGGACGCCCAGAAGCTTCTCAAAGAGCGTGATCACCTGATCAGCGCCATCACCGCGATTCACCGCACCGCCCAAGAGCTGGATGAACTCACGCAATGGCTGCACTTAGCCGAAGAAGAACAAGACGATGCGCTCATGAAGGAAACGTGGGACAAGCTTGAGACGCTCAAGGAAAAAACAGGACATATGCGCCTTGAAGCCATGCTGTCTGGCGAGGCGGATGCCAACAACTGTTTTCTCGAAATCCATGCCGGTGCAGGGGGCACAGAAGCACAAGATTGGGCCATGATGCTTGCGCGCATGTACAGCCGCTGGGCAGAAAAAAAGGGCTATCGCGTCAGTACCCTTGAAAGCAGCCCTGGTGAAGAGGCAGGCTTTAAATCCGTCACCCTCAACATTACCAACCACGAGCAGGCCCGCAATGTCTATGGCTGGCTTAAAAAAGAGAGCGGCGTCCATCGCCTTGTGCGTATTTCGCCCTATGATGGCTCGGGCCGTCGTCACACCAGCTTTGCGTCTGTGTGGGTCTATCCTGAAATTGATCAAACCATTCATATTGAGATCGAGGACAAGGATCTGCGCATTGACACCTATCGCGCTTCGGGCGCCGGTGGGCAGCACGTCAACAAAACGGACAGCGCCATCCGCATCACCCACCTGCCCACCAACATTGTGGTTCAATGTCAAAATAACCGCTCTCAACACCGCAATCGCGCCCAGGCCATGGACATGTTGCGTGCCCGCTTGTATGAAGCCGCGCTGCGCCAAAAAGAGGAGGAAGCGGCCACCACAGCCAGCGCGAAAACAGACATTGGATGGGGGCACCAGGTGCGTTCTTATGTGTTACAGCCCTATCAAATGGTGAAAGACACGCGCACAGATGTGGAGATGGGCAATGCCCTTGGTGTGCTCGATGGTGATATTGACCCTTTTCTGTGGGGCATGCTCAACAAAAAAGCCGACACATAAAGAAGGGCACGCGATGACCTGCATCCCTTTGTCTGCCGACCGTCCCTTGCGAGATTTTTTGCGCCATCTTCGGCGCCATAGCGTGGCGACAGGCGACGCTGATGAAGACACGGCGCGCCGAGAGGTGTATCACCTGGCCCTTGAGAGCCTGGCGCTTGACCCGCTAACGTATGTATCCGTGCAAGATCGGCCCCTGTCCTCTTTTCCTCATCACCCACGTTTTTTGCGCTGGGCGGCATTATACAAACAAGGCATGCCCCTATCCCGTCAAATGGGAGACAAAGCGTTTTGGAACCACACCTTTGTGATCACCCCCCACACCTTAGACCCACGCCCTGAAACGGAGGGGATTATCGAAGCCGTGCAGGCCCTGTTTCCTGCTCAAACGCCTCTTCGTATGCTGGAGCTCGGCACGGGCAGCGGTTGTGTGCTCTTGAGCCTCTTGGCGCACTATACCCACGCATCGGGTGTTGGTACAGATTGCTGTCCACGCGCCTTGGATGTGACGTGGCTTAATGCAGGCCGTCTTGGGGTACATGATCGCCTTCAGCTCTATCGGGGCAGCTGGTTTTCTGCCCTCACACCTCCTCAACCCCACATCCCCTACCCTTCAGGCTTAACTAACACCCACGCCGACAAAGAGGGAAACAAAAGAGAAACAAGCGCCGATGTCTCACCACCTGCCTCCCTCTTAGAAGGCACAACACCTCGCGTACCAAACGATGCCCTGTGCTTTGAGTGCATTGTGGCGAACCCACCTTATATTCAAACAGACGTGATCCCCACGCTGTCCAGATCCGTTAAAAACTTTGATCCGCATCAAGCCCTTGATGGAGGGCATGATGGCTTAGACGCCTATCGCGCGATTATCCCACGTGCCGCGTCATGGTTAGCGCCTCATGGCGCGCTGGTTCTTGAAATAGGGTGGGACCAAAAAGAGCCGGTGCTTGCCCTATCGTCACGCTATTTCAAAAGCCAAAACGTATACAAAGATGCATCCGGGAACAACCGTATTGTGGTGTGCCGCCAGGCGATCATGCCTGGCTACCAACAGGGTTGACCACACAAACCTCGGGATAGAATCCAGGGATAACGAGGCCAACGAGCAGAGTAGTCACCAAGCGGTTTCCAGCACAAAAACTCAGCCGCAAGAACACGCAAGGCCTGGATCAACAGCTAAGGATGACACATCAACCCGGTCAAACCAAGCGTGGCGAACATGCCGCACACAGCATTGAACCTCATGAACAAGGCTACACACAGCCAGGCGCTACACAAAACAAAAAAGGCGCGAAGACCGTCAGATCTTCGCGCCTTCCATCCCGAAAATGCAACGAATGCTCACGCACCCGTTTATTAAGCAGCAGCCGCCGGTGCAGGTTTCGTTGCAGCGGTACCTCCAGCTGCCTTCGCAGGTGCTGGTGATCCAGCGCCCGCAGGTGACAACAAGGAATCTTTGGTCTCATTGCCATCCAAGTCAAAGAGTTTGACGTCCTCTTTGGTGCGCAATGATGCCATGAGTGTTTGAAGCTCTTTCATGGCCACAAAATCTCTCAACACAGGACGTGCTTGCTCAAAATTAGCCTTGAATTTCTTATCCAATTTGACCACAAACCACTTACCACCCAGCTCTAAGGGCTGCGTAGAATGCCCCCCCGGCTTCAAGCCCGCAATATGGGCCCGCAACTTGCCATCAAGCCTTGCCAGCAACATAGGCTCTGTAGAGCCATCTTTGTTGGCTTTTGTGTCTTTGGAATACTGGGCCGCCAGATCAGCAAAAGAACGTGTCTTGAGGGCCAAAATCACAGACTTAGCTGTTTTTTCATCATTGAGCACGATGCGAGAGAGAGACACCATTTCCTGAGGATGCTTGTTGAAAGCTTCCTGCAAGCTGGCAGGCGTAATCCGCTTTTCGATATATTGGCTCACAAACGCATTGGTCAAAAAACTGCGCCGCATTTGCTCGAGCTGGTCCTTAACCTTGGGATCTTCCAAAATCAAAGCCTCGTGCTTCACAGCTTCATCAGACAAAAGGCGCATACCCACAATCTGGTCACGATAGAGCTTGTAATACTGCGCAAACTGAGCCGGATTGCTTTTGCGCAAATCCATAATGGGCTCACCCAAATCCCTGCGCATTTGGAGCAAAATCTCCTCTTGCGTGACGACCTTATCGCCAATACGCGCAGCCTCTTTTACCTTAGGCTGTGCCGGCAACTTAGGATCTGCAGCATACACATTGCTTGCAAATAACAAACCTAGCGCCAAAATAAAGAAACGACCACCCATTGATTGACTCCATAAACCCCACGTGTGCATATCCCCTTCAGGGAAACACAAAATGAACCTAATCGCAAGAGGCGTCAAGCGTTTTCTGATTTTTGCGCGGGTGAACGTCAACAAGTGAATGGGTTTTCAGCAAAAGGCCACGCCGACCCAAAGGAGATCACCCTCAAGGACGCCCACAACACTAGAAACGCTTACGTCCACGAAAGGCTTCCCCTAACGTGCCTTCATCTAAAAAGTCAAGCTCTCCGCCCAAGGGCACGCCCCGCGCCAGCATGGTAAAATGAGGCTTTAAGCCAGCTTTTTCGATTTCTTGGGTGACAAAGTGTGTGGTGGCACTGCCCTCAACGGTCGGGCTCAGAGCCAAAATGACCTCTTGAATCACACCGTCTTGAAGGCGCGCGAGCAAACTTTTCATACGCAAATGCTTAGGGCCCACACCATCAAGAACGGAAAGGTTGCCACCCAACACGTGATAGACCCCTTGGAAACTTTTCATTTTTTCAAGAGCCCACACATCACTGACATCACTGACCACACACAGCAAGGAAGCATTGCGCCGTGTGTCTCGGCACAAAGAGCACGGCGACTGCTCATCCAAATAGCCGCACACAGAACAGGGGTGGACTTTTTCCATGGCCTTTTCCATGGATTGGATCAGCGGCCCCAAGAGGCGTTCGCGATTTTTAAGCAAAAAAAGCGCCGCGCGCCGGCCCGAACGTGGCCCCAGGCCCGGCAAGCGCCCCAAACGTTGAATCATTTGCATGAGAATAGGCGATGCCATAGATACTTGGTTCCCCCACAGCTTTGCCCCCCAGCATAACGCACTTTACGCCGCGTGTCGCGACCCTTTATGCAGCGCATAGGCCTTTGGCTCAAAAAACACCATTACATGCAGCCCCCCCTTCACGCTTCCCTCTCACTTTTGTACAGGCACACCAAGCAAAGCATTTAAAATTTGACTAAATAAGATATTTTTTGTATGAGTAGGCAATTATGAGTGGGCAATTAACGTTAGGATACGTGTTATGTTATTTTGTCATCGTTTTCAATCTATTGTTTGGCGCGCCATGGTCATGGTATTGACCTTTGCAACAGGGATCCAGATGGGGATCTCTATGAACAATCCTTCTGACTCTCGTAATGTGGAGACAGATGAGCCCGCATCTTTGTTGTTGACAACACGCACGTCTGCGACCCCGGCGCCACGCGCAAAGGAGGCCTCAGGTGATATCGACGAAAGGGAATTGGGTGTGAACCACAATCAGCAAGAAAGTGTTAGACTGAACAACCCGTTTGGATGTCAAGTTTGCCCTCATTGTGCAAGACAAGATAGCACAGATGCTGTTTTTGCCCCTCAAGGACCTCTTGTGAACACATTGCTTTCAAGAACACTGAGCATGATGTCGATCCAAAGAAAGGCCTTGTTATTTTTTGTCAAACACATGAACGACGTACGTAGAAAAAACAAGCGTGATACTGATACGTGCGATCATGCTGCGGCAGCAGAAGAACAAGCTGTGAGCCCAGCTCTAGCAAAGGCGCACGACATATCAGGTTATGAGGCTGTGCTGGATCGTCTCAATGACCTTTACGTCAAATGTTATAATGACTATTCCTTCATTTCGCTGTGGGAAATGGGAGGGCTTTCACTCGAGCAGCTCAACCGCTATTTTGATGATTGCCAACACGAAAAAAATATGAAAGACCTCAATGCAACCCTTGCCAAGCTGTTGGGCGAATCTGGGGCCTGGACACCCGATGACCCTGGAAAAACACATAACAACCACAGACTCTGTATGCAGCGCAAGCAAACCAAAGGAAAATAAAAAGGGCATGCTCAACCAAAGCACGTGACCTTACCCTGACTTCAACGGAAACACAGCAGCCCTCGACACACTTTTGATCCAGGGCTTCTCTTCAGGGCGGTGTGAAAAAAATAAATCAGAACCAGCGATGGAGAATTTTAGGCATGGCCCACAGATTACACGTAAACGCGCTGTGCATATTTTTCACCATCTGCCATCCACCTTTACCAAGGCCATGCACTGCATCCACGGCCAACACGCCCACATTGATCACAGACAACCCCATGCCCACGAGGGTTCTTTGGGACCCGCGCTCAAGCTTATCACCAAAAGAGGCATCCTCAGCCAGAGGTGTAAAGGAAACGGCAGGCTGCACCCAATCTTGACCTTGCATAAACATAGGCAGCCCCACTTTGCTGTGCACAAAAGCATCTTTAGTATTGCGCGCAAGGTTGATTAACCCTTTGCCCCACTCAACGCCCACATCGGCAATCAAAGAGCCCGTCAGACATGCGCCGTGCATGAACACATTGCCCCCTTGCTTTGACACACTTTTGGTCGTGGCCCACGCTTCACTATCCAGAGCTTCACGCACCTTTCGGCGAAGGGTTTGCGCGCCATGGCTCGCGGTGCTCACAACCTTGCTTGCTCGCGCGCGCACCGTTTGGAAAAACGACCTATGCGGCTCACCTAAAGACATTTCTTCTGACACCAAAGGGGTAAGAGATGGTGAAAGGGCGCCCTCCGCCTCTTCATCAGACATAGAGCTCTCAAGAGAAGATACTAATGACGTGCGTGATGACGATTGCGCCTCTTCCACGTCACGAGGCAACACAGGCCTGCCAACCACACCCTTAATGCACGTCCCATCAGCCAGGTTAATGTCATAGGTTCCACCCTGCTCTTGAAGGGCCCGCAAAGCGTTTTGAGGATCTTGAGATGTTAGATCAATAACGCGATCTCCATGATACGCCGACAGCACCGTTCCAGGCAAAGATACAGGCCCATCCTCCCGACGATGAGACCCGTCCGCAAAACAGGAACCCGCCACGGCCGTGCTCAAGAGGCAACACAGAAGAGGAGACATTTTGTGCATAAAGTAATCCTTCAAGATAAAAAACATCCATAGAAGCATATTAAACAATACAGACAAAAATAATACCCAACACCCTTAACCCACAGAAAAAAAACAAAAAAATACGAGACATACATCGCATTTTCTGTCAGTAACACACTCACCTTATAAAAAATAATTTACAAATTCAAGGCATTTTTTAACTTTTTTTTAATAAAAAGAATAACTTATGCGACATTCAAAGAATAGCGCAAGATTTATACACGTCGCCACCCTCACTTTTTGTCCCTTTATTCTCAAAGCTTATCTTTTGTTCTTAAAAGCCGATTGAGCCTATTCATTGACGCCTTTGTTATGTTGTTGAACCTTATACGCACAAAAAGTCCTGACACCATCTCCTAACGCCGTCACTTTTGGTGGAGACCCCACTGTTTCCCGAGGTTTGTGAGGACACCTGCTGCCATCCATCGCCACACATGGCTTTTCAGCAAGCTTGATGGGGCCCTAATCCAAAGACAGATATTTTTGGCAACATCGATCGGCGATGGTATGGGCTTTGTAAAGCGCATCCTCACTTAACGGTGCAGGCAAAACAAGGTCGGCCTCTGGCACAAACGTGGCGAAAAAGGAAGGCACCTTGAGAGTATCCTGCGTTTCTTGCGTGCAAAACGTGCCCGTTTTTTGGCAAAACAAACGTAGCCCTTGTGACCATTTTTGTGAAAAATCAATACCATAACCAAGTGTTTTGAGCAAAAAAAACCGAAAAACCATATGTGCCTGAGCAAAATCGGCCTTGCCGGCGCAGGCAATCAAGTGAGCCATGGCCTCAAACAAAGGGGGGTAAGGATGCCCCTGCGCCAACACACGCGGCAACAGATGACACACATCATAAAGCGCCGCCAAGGTGCGAGAAACCCCCGGAGTCAGGATTTTTGTGACCTCCAATGACGGATGAGTCGTTTCGGTGCGCTCAAGTCGGGCCCGCGGGATCTTGCTACCTTGCGGTACATAGGCCGCCCACACACAGGTGCCCATATCATAGGGAACGCCTCCTTCCCACATCACCCGTATCAACCCATGGTCACGGGACAAAAGCGTGACCATATGCCGTTTGTCGCCATAGGCCCTGGCGCGCAAAACATAGGCATCATCACACACCTCGCTCATGAAAACGGCAGCCCCACCAGGCGATAAAAATCAGCTTTTTCTTCCCACAACGGGGTGTGGCGGACATAAAGAAACAAATGCACCTTGCGCCCCAAACGCTCGCACATGGCTTCGCGGGCGCGGATTGAAATCTCTTTAATCATCTGGCCCGCCCGCCCCAGAATCATTTTTTTGTGGTTTTTCTCAGCCACGTGAATCACCTGATGGATGCGCACAAACCCCCGTGAAGCCTTTGTGAACTCTTCGGTTTCCACATAAAGCTTATGAGGAAGCTCTTGCCCCAGCATACGCAACAGCACCTCGCGCGTGATCTCGGCAGCCCACAGACGTTCGGGCAGCGTGGTGAGCATATCGTCCTCAAATAGCCACGCACCTTCGGGCATGACGTCTGCCAGCGCATGGTGCAAATCCTTTGTGCCGTTTTTTTTGGCAGCTGAAATCATAAAGATTCGGTCTGCCTCTGAACCATACGCTGCAGCCCACGTGAGTAGTTCTTCCTTTTTGATCTTATCAATCTTGTTGAGCGCTACCCACAAACGGGGCCTGGGGCCTTTGATGTGTTCCAGGGCGCGCGCAAGCTGTTTTTTGCTTTTGGTCACATCCACCACCACCAACACCACATCGGCCTCAAAAGGCGCATCTTGCGCCGCTTGGATCATCGATTTTTCAAGGCGGCTTTGCGGTTTAGCCAACAGCCCCGGCGTGTCCACCACCACGATCTGCGATTGCTGCACAATGCTGATGCCGCGAATGGGGAAACGGGTGGTTTGCGGTTTGGGCGACACGGCCGCAAGCGAGGCGTCTAAAAAAACATTGAGAAGCGTCGACTTACCCGCGTTGGGCTGACCCAGCAACGCCACAAACCCACATTTTTTTGGACTAGTCACTCAACTGATCCAGCTTGTCTATGCGCGGTTGGTGGCGCCCGCCTTCAAAAGGCGTGGACAAAAACACACGCAATATGGCACTGGCATGCTCAGGCGTGGTGGAGCCACTGCCTAACACCAACACATTCGCGTTGTTATGCTGGCGAGCCAGCCGCGCCGTTTGCTCATCGTGGCATAAAGCCGCTCGAATTCCGCGAAAGCGATTGGCCGCCATGGCCATGCCCTGGCCTGAACCGCAAATCAGCACGCCACACACATCGCTGCCTGACGACACCGCGCGCACCACCGGCGGCACTTTGTCAGGATAGTCCACCGATGCTTGCGATGCCCCCTCTTCAGCCTTTTCAAGCACCACATCTTGATAAGATAGCCCTGCCAGGGTGACCTGAAGCGCCTGTCCCCGATGATCGCTGGCCATGACCACGCGTTTAAACATAAGCTCTGGACCTGTGCTCACCACCGGCATATGTTTTCTCACCGCATTTTTCAAGGCGTTGTAAGCCCCCACCCCCAACATAGAGAGCACCAAAAACGCGCCCAACATTACCAACAAACGCGCCGTCGATACCGATTCAAACATACCTACCCTCTTTCTACTATGCCTGGCCGCCTGAGGCATGACTCAGCCTTGGTGAGGCCAAGCGCGCCAAAATCGCTTTCACCACCGACGATGCATCCAACCCTAACCATGAATACAGTGCCTCTTGCGGCGCCGACGCACCAAAACCATCCACCCCCAACGTGAGCGCATCCTCCCCCAAAAGGGCCCGCCACCCTTGAGTGGCCCCGGCTTCTATGGACACCCGCAACACAGATTGCCCCAAAGAAAGAACCTCAGCCCGATAAGCCTCTTCTTGCGCTAAAAAAAGCTCGCGGCACGGCATCGACACAAGACGCACACCCACACCTTGCGCTTCAAGCTGTTGACGCACCTCATGGGCCAGCGATACCTCCGAGCCTGTGGCCACCAGGGTAACCTGATGCGCATGACCTGCCTCTGACAACACATAGCCGCCACAAGCTGTGGTCGCTTCAAGATCCAGAGTGCGTCGCAAGGGACTCACCTTTTGACGTGATAACAAAAGGGCACTGGGGCCTGTGCGCTTCAGCATCAGCATCCAGCACTCGGCCGTCTCTATACCATCGGCTGGTCTGAACACAAACAGGTTGGGCATCAGGCGCAGCGATTCCATATGCTCCACCGGTTGGTGCGTGGGGCCATCTTCCCCCAGACCAATGGAGTCATGAGTAAACACATAGTGTGTGGGGATATTCATCAACGCCGCCAAACGCACCGCCGGCCGCATATAATCAGAAAACGCCAAAAACGTGCCACCATAGGGCACCCAACCGCCATGAAGCACCATGCCGCCCATGGCCGCCGCCATCAGATGCTCGCGCACGCCATAATGAACATATTGCCCCCCACACAATGTAGCATCCACCGCCTTCATGGCCTTGGCTTTTGTGTTATTAGACGGCGATAAGTCCGCCGACCCGCCCACAAGGCCAGGAATCACCGCCAGCAGACACGAAAGCATCTGCCCCGACCACTGCCGCGTGGCTTTGTGTTCCGGCGACCATGTTTTGAGAAAGGCCTCTGCCACCTGGGTCTGCCACGCCGCAGGTAACCGTCTTGCCATGCGATCTGCAAACGCGATGGCCTTGTGAGAATCTGCCTGTTGGCGGTCTTGCCAAGCCTGACGCTTAGCCTCACCACGTGCTTTCACCCCATGCCATAACGCAAGGTCGTCTTGAGGCACCTCAAAGGGCGCTGCCGAACCATACCCCCATTTTGCCCGCACCGCCGCGGCTTCCTCAGCCCCCAAGGGCGCCCCATGAGCGGCCGCGGTGCCTTGTTTGGTGGGCGCTCCGTGCCCAATTACCGTGCGACACATCAAAAGCGAAGGCTTAGCGGTTTCTGCCTGCGCGGCCTGAAGACCCGCCCGAATCGAGGCAAAATCATGGCCATCCACCATCACCACGTGCCACCCCGCCGCTTCAAAACGAACGCGATGGTCTTCTGATGTGCTGAGCGATGTGGGGCCGTCAATGGTGATGCGGTTATCATCAAAAAGTACCACAAGCCGTGATAACCCCAAGTGACCGGCCAAAGAGATAGCCTCAGCGGACAACCCCTCCATCAAACACCCATCCCCGGCCACCACATAGGTCCAGTGGTCACACATGTCTTTGCCAAACTCGGCGCGCAACAAGGCTTCGGCCAACGCCATGCCCACGCTATGCCCCAACCCTTGGGCCAAAGGCCCGGTGGTCACCTCTACCCCAGGCGTCACCCCATATTCAGGATGCCCGGGTGTGCGGCTGTGCAACGTGCGAAAGGCTTTCAGATCGGCCAGCGACACATCAAACCCCGCCACATGAAGAAGACTGTAAAGCAGCATCGATCCATGCCCCGCCGACAACACAAAGCGGTCACGGTCAGGCCATTCAGGGTGATCAGGCGCCACATGCAAAAACTCGCCCCACAACACGGCCATCACATCGGCCATGCCCAGCGGCAACCCCGGATGCCCCGAGCCTGCATTCTCAATAGCGTCTATAGACAAAAGACGCACGCTTGAGGCCATGCGTGTAAGCTGGGAGTCTGTTAACAATGCCATCTCAACGTTTCACTCTCACCCCAAGACCCTTAGGCACGTAAATCCTTTACAGCCACAAGCGATGCCGCCCCCACCGCACCGCGCCACAGGCCAGCCCGATTTTGACAACATCCCCCAACAAGAAAGGCATCACCCCCACCTGAATGGCCACCGGCCAGCCCACAAAAGAGGACAACCACAAACACCCCCACGAAAACACCACCACAAGGCCCACAAGGCACAAGGCCACATGACTGGTGAGGGTCTCCAAAGAAAAGGCTTCCCGCAACCACGCCATCACATAAGGCGCGGCCACCATGCCCATCAAATAGCCGCCGGTGGGTCCAAAAAGGCAGGGCAAGCCCCCTGCATAGCCAGCAAACACGGGCAACCCCACAGCCCCCATCCCAAGCCAGGCAAGAAGCGTGGCCAAGGCCCGGCTGGGTGTATAGGATAGACCAACCACAAGCACCACACAGGTCTGAAACGAAAACGGCACCGGCGCCCACGGCAACGTGATCTGCGAGCCCGCAAACAAGGCAAACACACCGCCCAGCACCCACACAAACGACGCACTCTCGGCGCGCAAAACTTTTTGAAACATAAGGATCTCCCTATACGCTCTTCCTCATGCCCACTCTAGATCAAAAAAGGCACCCTTGCCAAGCAAAAAATAAAGCCTGGCACAGCGTTGACGCAAGGAATAAACACAGATTGACGCAAGCCTTCACGCCCATCAGAGCCATGGCACCGCCCCCAAAGAAGCTGCCCCCCAAAGGCCCTCTCGCTCGATCATTTTCTGAGAAAAAAAAGACCCTATGCCTTGCCACAAAGATGGATATTGCAAAGATGTAAAGAGGGTGTTGCCTTTGAGGAAAAATCCCTTTTTCTGACGTATTTCTTCCGTGCCTTCTGGCAACAAAAACTGCGCGAGCAAGCTCTTTGCCTGCACCCATCCTGAAAAGCAGGCAGGCAAAGCTATGTCTGTTGACTTTTTGTCAAAAATAAGCTCGAATCTTCGTGTTTTTTGTCATCTCATAGACTTGTCGTGTCTTATGATGCGTATGCAGACGATGTGGTGGATAGAGGATCAGCTTTCAACGGCCTGAAGGTTGGCGAACTTTCATTGACGAATGCATGGATGGATGTCCTCCCCTCGTCCATAACAAGGCTTTCTCTTTACGAGCGCATAAACCCGAGTATATGCGACCAAAAGGCGGCCTTATCTTCTTTGACGCATCTTACATGGGATAACATGGATTTCGAAAAGGCCCCCAACACACTAGAGAAGATAGTCGCGTGTGCACCCAACCTTAAGGTTCTTTCGTTAAGCATAGATGCCATCATCACGTTGAATCTGAGCCACCAACATGACCTTGAGGAGCTGCATCTTGAAGGGGGTTGGAGTATCCAAAGGGACCCAGAGAAGCCTGGGGGATCAGAAAAACCTTTTTATCACCTGCGTCATCTAACCCTTTTTATCACCAAGCATTCTTTGCCTAAAAAAGAAGAAGATACGGAAAAATCATTAGCGCACTTGCTAAGGCTCGCCCCCAACCTAGAAAGACTGGATCTTGCCAAGCAAAAAGACGTAGAGACAGAGGATATACTCTCCGTCATCCGGGGCGCAAACCTGGGGCAGTTGACCAACCTGACCATGATAGGAGACGATAGGGAGGAACAGTATGCGCTGCGTCCTGAAGAGTACACACCCCTTACTCTTTCTGAAGAAAGCCGGACATTCCCGCAGGCACCCAAGTTGGCGCGTTTTTCTGTTGAGGGGTTTGATGTTAGCACCAACCCGCTTGATGGCGCCTCAAAAGGCCCCGAAGGCCTGAGCAGAAAGAGCGATGCCAAAGAAAGCGCCGATAAAGACGGCGGCGCTGATCGCCACGGCCAGGGTGACACCCACGTGGAAAGTGAGGCTGCCGCGGAAAGCTTTGATAAAGAAGAGGGTGACCAAGCAGCCGACGACCAGAAAAAAGACGGCACTACCTCATAAAAAAGACAGCACCACCTCATAAAAAGGGGGGGACGCTGGACAGTTAAGGGCACCGCGCACCAAGAGCGCCACAGCCCCTGGCACCCCCCAACCCCTCACCGTGGCACTGTGAACCAAAGGCCGCGCAGGACCACGTGCGGGACAATCAAATGCCGGCAGGTCAAGTGCTGATAGGTCGAATGCTGGCCGCTCACACCGTTAAGTGGTTGAAAATCTTGACATGTTGGCATTTTTTTGGTTTAGCTAGATATAAAATATCATCTCCCTTTTCTCATCATCTCCCTTTTCTCGGTCTGTTAGGTTACTTATGATGCGCCTTTTCTCTTTAGCTGTTTTTTCTGTGTTATTGGCGATGGTTTTCTTGGCCGCGCCCTTACCCTGTGCCTTAAGGGCCGCTGACCCGTCTTGCCCTGACCACCAACCAGAGGTAATGCCGGCTTCGGTGGCATCAGCGTCATCTGCCGCCATGGCATCTCCTCTTTACACCAGCACTATTGACCACCTTGCCAAAGGATGTGTTTTCGTCAAGATGGCTGTCACGGGCCAGGGCCAATATGCGTTACGCACCTTTTATGGGGGATTACTCGAAAAGGCAGAGGGACCTCAGGCCGTCACAAACACTGAACAAGCATGCGAACGCCAGCTTTCCATCGACACCCTTTTTGAGCAGATGGAGCGCGGGATACAAAAACAGGAAGAATGGCAGAGGGAAAAAATAGACTACTCCCTTTCTCTCACCAGAGTTGGATTTCGTGCCTTGCAGCACCTCAAAAGCCAAAAGCTTGCCCACCTGACACTTGCCAGCTCACCTCTTTCTTATTATGACACTGCCCGCCTCCACCTACCTTCCTTGAAGACACTTTTTTATGACGTAAATGGTGATCCCCTTGTTACCTATTGGCATCAGAGTTTCTTTTTTCCCAAGCTTCTGCCTCACGTGCATATCGGCGCCAACTCTCCCCTTCTCGGCCTTGATCGCACCTTGTGTGAAGGTAACAGATGCATTGTCCTTTCTTGCCTGCCCCTATTAGCGTATGCCGGCCAGGATTATGGACATGAAGACATGGGAAAACCTTCCTTCAAAAAAGAGCATCCCTTTGTTCGCATTGAAAAATTCAAGACCCCTGATGGGCGAGAATGGGATCAAACCCATTGCCTTAAGCATGGTTTTTTCTACAAAAATCAGCCCAACGATTGGGGCCTCACACCCGATCCTTTGCGCATCACCTTTCGTCCACCACCTAGCGCGAAAGGTGAAGAACTTTCTGAAGAAAAAAGACGTAAACAGCTAACACACTTCACCACAAGTGCGCCACAAGACGCCAGCTCCAACAATGAGGTCAAAGCCCCTCAGACGGAACTGTTGCACTTACCTGAGGAGCTCATCCGCCATATTGCAACGTATCTAGATGATCACAATACACTCAGCTTTGGCCTATCGTGCAAATTTCTATGCACCTTGTTGGATCTAGATATGTCCACCCTTGGTCTATCGCCCTTAGCGCGTTATCTTGCCATGGCTTCACGTGTGGGGTTATCTATTCCTGAAGACTATGGCACAGCACCAGGCATCGCACAGCTTGATGTACCTTTTTTCTCCTATCAAGAGGAAAACGTGCAGATTTCTCCTGCCCAGCTTCGTGTTACCATTTATCCATACCTTCAGATGCATGATCTTGAGGGAAAAGAGATTGCGCACAAAGAATTTTCTATGAATGTTTATGTGTACGATAATGCGTTTGCTGGTGATCCAAAAAAGACTCTTAGAGGTAGCTTCTTCGATCTTTGTACGTCCGAAAACCGTGTCTTGCAGGTTGGTCCTTTTTATACAAAACCGGCACCTTCGCCGGATATGCTAGATAGGGAGTATGTGATTCCCATTCTCAACCATCGTTTCCAACAATGGTGGGTGGGCAATCTTGAGTCTATTTTTGAACACAACCCTGACGTTCTGACCAACATCCGTGGACCCCGCACCTCCCCCGCACAAATGCCATCCCAACACGCGGCGAAAGAACCTGCGTCCGACAACGCCAAAGAGGGCAGCACGTAACGGTCTGGAAGGGGCGGCTTTGGTTTTTCCCCAGGGGCCAGCCGCCTGCTTGTCAGGCACGTAAAAACAGCTTATGCTCGACACCACCAAGACATGGGAGATGTTCTTATGTGGTCCGTATATGTTGTCAATGGGTTATCGTTGCTGAGGTGGTTGGCCTCACCGCTTCTTGTGTGGATGCTGTTGCGACCTCACCCGTTGTGGGCGGCGGCGTTTTGGCTGTTTACCGGGGCAGCGCTGACAGATTTTTTGGATGGGGCCCTGGCCCGACGTTTTGGCGGGCAAACCGATGTGGGCGCCATTCTTGACCCAGTGGCAGACAAATGCTTGGCCTTGGCTCTTTTTTATCTCCTGTGGTCGTGGCAGCTGGTGTCACCGTGGCTGTTGGGCGCGATGATGGCGCGAGATGTGCTGATTCTGGGCGGGGGTACTGCCCTTAAAGCCCAAGGCGTGGCCTTTGTGGTGAAACCCTTTTTTGTGGGCAAGCTGCACACCGCCTTGCAGTTTTTCTTTGCCTTCTTGTGCCTAGGCTATGGGGCGTGTTTTGCCATGGCGCCTTCGCCGGCGTTTGGGTGGGTGCGCGTGTGTCTTGGCGGGCTGTGGCTCACCACCTTGACGTCACTTTTCTTCTATGTCCGTTGGGGGGGGCAATTGTGGATGACATCTTCAAGGGCCGCCTGATTTGGGCTGCCCTTTTTATCGGGGTTTGTACCTTCTTATATATGGTGCAAGATGCGTTGGGGCCTTTTTTGTTTGGCCTGGGGCTGGCTTATGTCTTTCACCCCCTGATTGACAGGTGTGAGGCGCGGCTTGTCCCGCGGTGGCTATCCAGCTTTATTCTTGTGGTGGTGACGTTGGCTCTCTTTGCGGCTTTTTGGTTTTTGTTGCTGCCCTTTTTGGGATTTCAGCTGCAAAAACTGTTTTATAAATTGCCGCTCTACACCAAAGAGGCGCTAGATTTTGTGCGCCCGAAAATCGCGACCATCCTCGAAAAAATCCACACAGACCCTGTCTTAAAGCAATCAGAGCTGATGGTGCCCAAAGCCTTGCAAAAAGCCTTTGTCTGGGGCACGGACCAGGTCTTGTTTTTGCTATCCAACGCGCAGGGCATCACGCGGTTTCTGTTTTACACCTGCGTCACGCCGTTTGTCATGTTTTATGGCTTGCTTGAATGGCCCACCATCGTGGCCAAAGTCAAAAATCTCATTCCTCACAGCGTGCGGCCGCGATGGATGGTTTTTTTCACGCGCCTTGATCAAAGCCTCAGCGGCTATATCCGCGGACAGCTGCTGGTGTGTTTGTGCATGGGCACGTATCTGGCCATAGCTTTTGTGATGATGGGGCTGCCCCATGGGTTGATGTTGGGGGCGCTGACAGGTGCTCTGATCTTTATTCCCTATCTCGGCATGACGCTCGGCACGCTGTTGGCTGTGATTTTAACCCTGGTGAACACACCCAGCCTCACCACCTTGATTGTCCTGATGATCGCGTTGATTGGCGGGCAGTTGTTGGAAGGGTTTATCTTTATCCCTTTCTTTATCGGCAAGCGCGTGGGCCTTCACCCTGTGTGGGTGCTGTTTGCCATTTTTGCCCTTGGCACCCTTTTTGGGTTTTGGGGCGTGCTGTTAGCCTTGCCGATGGCCACGTTTGTGTATGCGCTGCTTAGAGAGGGGCTTGCTTTTTATCAATCCACAGCCTTTTTCCAGAAAGCCCCTGCCAAGTCTTAAGATGGTGCACCAGATCCTTTTGCCCCTCGATATTCAAGATCATGACCGAGAGGATGCGTTTTTTGTGGATCACACCAACCAACAAGCATGGTCGTGGATCCAAGCGTGGCCTCAGTGGCCGGCGCGGGGGCTTTTTCTGTATGGCCCCCCTGGCGTGGGCAAATCGCACATGGGCCGCGTGTGGGCCAAGCGAGCTGGGGCACACATCTGGTCTCCCTCGCACGACATGGGCGCCCTTTACGAGGCTTCTTCCCCTCACCTGCTGATTGATGATGTCAACGCGCACACGCGCACCAAAGACGGCGCTGATCACATGCTTGCAGCCTATAACATCCTATGTGAACGGAAGGGATCCTGCCTTTTTCTGGGCAGCCCGCCCCTTTTCAACACCGACACATGCTCGCCTGATTTGATTTCGCGCCTCAAAACACTCATCACCATTGGCCTGCCCCCACCCAGCGATGCCTTGTGGAAGAAAATTATGCACAACCTGTTTCACAAAGAACGCCTCACGGTCTCTGAAGATGTGGTGCTCTTTTTAATGCGCCGGCTTGAGCGATCCATGGGGCAAACGCAACAACTTGTGCGCCACCTGGCCTCAGAAAGCCTGCGCCACAAAAGACCCGTCACCATTGACCTGATCAAGAACGTTTGCGAACATATCTGTTCTTTCTGATAACGCGCGCGGCCCACGCGCCTTGTCAAAAAATTTTATCTTATCGACATCTTGGCGGCGCGCAAGAAAATGAGGTACACTTTCCTCAAAACTGGATCAATGGCAGGATCACGTCATGACTTCGCTGTTTTTGGTTGTCTTTTTTTCTTATTTTCTCGGCAATGTTTTTCCATCTCTCCTCCTGTCTCGCGTGAGGGGGTATGGCGATGTGCGCCACAAAGGCTCTGGCAATTTAGGTGCTTCGAACGTGTGGCGATCGGGACACAAGCTTGACGGGGTTCTCACATTTTTTGGGGATGCCGCAAAGGGATTTTTGAGCTTGATGATTGCCTATGCGATTGAACCTTCCTCTTTTATCTTAGGGTGTGCCAGCATCAGCGTTTTGATCGGCCATATTTGGCCTGTCAGCCTTGGCTTTAAAGGAGGAAAAGGGGTGGCCACCTTCTTTGGTATTCTGGCTTTTTATGCCTGGCCTCTGGCCCTTGCGTTCATGATATTCTGGGCTCTTATTTGCGCCTTAAGCCGCACGGCCTCTTGGGCTTCATTGATTGTGGCCTTGATGGCCCCCTTTCTTTTTGGCGTGCTCTTAGACGCCGGGGTTGGCATATGGGTAGGGTGTATGAGCTTCTTGATTATCATCGCCCATAAAGACAATATCCTCAGGCTTATGCACCACAAAGAGCACACCGTCTCATAAAAAAGGGAGAAAGGATTTTTTCATCATGCACGCGCCTTATCTTGACAATAAGGAAAAAATGGCCTGGCTGCGCCTGATTCGCTCTGAAAACGTGGGGCCCGTCAACTTTCACCACCTGCTGCACCGCTTTAAAACAGCTCAGCACGCCCTGAAACGCCTCCCACAAATGACACTGAGAGCAGGCCGCACCCAACCTCTTAAGATTCCTTCCCAAGACTCCATCGAGCAAGAGTATGAGCAGATCCAGAATCAAGGGATTCACCTCATCGCCTCTCCTGAAGATGCCTATCCTGAAAGATTGCGCGCCCTTCATGACGCACCGCCATTGCTGATGGCGTGGGGAGATCTATCCTGGCTTAAAAAAGATATGTTTGCCATCGTGGGCGCCCGGAATGCCAGCGCGCTAGCTCAAAAAGTGGGGTTTGAATTTGCCCAAGCGTTGGGGCGTGAGGCCATGGTCATTGTGTCAGGCCTGGCGCAAGGTGTGGACAGCGCTGCCCACAAAGGCTCCCTGGATACAGGCACGGTCGCTGTACTGGCCCAAGGCATTGATCACATCTATCCTCCCCAAAACAAAGAGCTGCACAGATCTATTCAAGACAAGGGTTTGTTGATCTCTGAGTCTCCCTTAGGCACAGAGGCGCATGCCACCCTGTTTCCAAGGCGCAACCGTCTTGTATCGGGGCTATCGTGGGGGGTGCTTGTGGTGGAGGCCTTGTTGCAATCAGGCTCTCTTCTGACAGCCCATTATGCCACAGAACAGGGACGCTCCGTGTTTGCCATTCCTGGCCATCCCCATGATCCGCGCGCCGGCGGACCTAATAGCTTGATTGCTCAGGGTGCCAAGCTAACCCAAACACCACAAGACATTCTTGAAGAATATCACCACATGAAAACCCATGCCATCAGCCATGTGCAAGAGGACGCGGCCCCTTATGATTATGTAATTTCTGATCAAGATATGGATGCGGCTTGCCATGAATTGAAAGGGTTAATCTCTGCCACCGCTGTGTCCATAGAAACCCTCACGCACACCCTGAACATCCCCTTGCCTTTAATGCAAGCAGCCTTGACAGAGCTGGAGGTCGGCGGTCTCATCACCAGCGATGATCGGGGGCATGTGTATAAAAAAATGCATGCTGCCTAAAAAAAGACTTACTTTTTGTTAAAAAAACAGGTATAGAGCTGGATCACGTTCATTGGGAAAAGATACTGTGAATCTTGTGTTGGTAGAGTCTCCTGCAAAGGTGAGGAGCTTGAGCCGCTATCTTGGCAAACAATTTACTGTTATGGCCACCTATGGCCACATGAGGGACTTGCCCGCTAAGTCAGGGTCTGTGGATCCAGATGACGATTTTCATATGACCTTCCAGGTGGTGGACAAAAACAAATCCCATTTAGACAAAATTGAAAAAGCGGCCCAAAAAACATCCACGCTTTTTCTCGCCACCGACCCTGACCGTGAAGGGGAAGCCATTGCCTGGCACGTGGTTGAGCACCTTAAAACCAAAAAACTTCCCCCCACCATTCAACGCATCACCTTTAACGCCATCACCAAAACAGCGGTTTTAGATGCTCTGAAAGCCCCCCGTGACATTGATCAACACCTGGTGGATGCCTATCTCGCCCGCTTAGGGCTTGACTATCTCGTGGGCTTTACACTCTCACCCCTTCTGTGGCGCAAGCTTCCTGGATGCCGTTCGGCAGGACGTGTGCAATCTGTGGCGCTGCGCATGATTTCAGAACGGGAATATGAGATTGAACGGTTCAAGCCACAAGAATATTGGACCCTTGCCGGCTTGTTCCAAAAGGAAAAACATGATGTCAATGCCTCCCTCTTCATGCTGGATGGCCAAAAATTAGAAAAATTTTCTCTGGCCAGCGAAAAAGACGCACAGGCCGCAGTTAAAAAAGCCGAGGCACCGTTTTATACCCTGTCCTCCATTGAAAAAAAGGAAGTCAAACGTCATCCAGCGCCCCCTTTTATGACCTCTACCTTGCAACAAGAAGCGTCCCGCAAGTTAGGATGGGGCGCCACACAAACCATGCGCGTTGCCCAAAAGCTGTATGAAGGTGTGAATGGCCAAGATGGCCTGATCACCTATATGCGTACAGACAGCAATACCATCACAGATGAAGCCTTAACCAAGGTGCGCCAAGTGATTGGTAAAACCTATGGCCAAGATCATGTTTCGCCTTCGGTGCGTGTCTATAAGAAAAAAGCCCGCAATGCTCAAGAGGCCCACGAAGCCATTAGGCCTACCAACTTTGAGGCGCCCCCTCACACCTTGAAAACCAGCCTCGAAAAAGATCTGTGGGCCCTTTATGATCTGATCTGGCGCCGCACCTTGGCCTCACAAATGGCCAGCGCCTTGTTTGATCAAGTGACATTTGTGCTCGCCCACCCTAAAAACACCGCGCATTTCAAAGCCACAGGGCGCACATGCACGTTTCGCGGGTTTCTTGAAGTTTATCTTGAAGATAAAGACCCCGACGATGAAAAAGATGAAGAATCACGCACCCTTCCCCCGCTTAAAGAAGGGGATAAGCTTGACCTCAAAAAACTCACGCCCTCTCAACACTTCACCGAGCCACCGCCGCGCTTTACCGAAGCCAGCCTCATTAAGAGGATGGAAGAGTTGGGCATCGGCCGCCCCAGCACCTATGCGCGCATCCTACAAGTGCTTAAAGACAGAAGCTATGTATCTCTTGAGAAAAAACAACTGGCGCCGAAAGAAAAGGGCCATGTCGTCACCTCTTTTTTGACGCAATTTTTTACCCAGTATGTGGAAAATAACTTTACAGCTGGTATGGAAGCCTCTCTTGATGCCGTATCACGGGGAGACAGGGCATGGAAGGATCTTTTGAAAGAGTTTTGGGACACCTTCAAGCACACCGTGGACAAAACCACAGAGCTCAAAACAGTGGATGTCCTTGAAAAAGTGGAGACAGCCCTTGAAGAACATCTTTTTCAAGGCAAAGACCGCACGTGCCCCACATGCAAAAAAGGGGTGATGCACCTGCGCATGGGCAAGTATGGACCTTTTTTGGGGTGCAATGCCTACCCCGAATGCAAGCATATGAAACCCCTGGATGCATTAGACAGCCACACTGAAGATGATGCTGAAGAAGGGACCCCCTTTCCCCGCAGCTTAGGGGAAGACCCACATTTGCACAAAGAAGTCACTGTCAGGCGTGGCCCTTACGGTTTTTATCTTCAGTGGGAAGGCGACAAAAAGCCCAAACGCATTTCTCTGCCCAAAGGGCTCTCGCCTCAACACATCACCCTGGATCAGGCGGCAAAATTAGGCAAACTTCCCCTCGATCTTGGCCCTCACCCCGAGACAAAGGAGCCTATTACAGGCAGTATTGGGCGTTTTGGACCTTATGTTTATTATAAGAAGAAATTTATCTCTATAAAAAATATCGATCTATTGCTCGAAGAGCGCTTTCATGAGATCCTAGAGATCATTGCGAAAAAAGAACAGACAGGAAAGAAAAAAGATGGTGGATGATGCTTTTCTCTTACGGGCTGCGCAGCTCGCTTATCTGAGTCTTGAGCCTCATGAGATTGAGGGCCTTCGTGACGATTGCACGCAGATATTGTCTTTTTTAGATGATCTTCAACAAGTAGATGTGTCTCATGTGTCGCCTATGGTCATTCCATGGCCTTCTAAGGCGCCGCTTCGTCAGGACACACCTCAACGCACAGCCGGTGCAGAAACCATCACGCGCAATGCCCCGCAAAAGGAGAACAACTTTTTTTGCATACCCAAGTTTATCACATGATTGTTAACGCTATTAGATAGGAAAGACAAAAAACATGGATCAAGAGGTCAAGAAGGAAAGTCAGCAAATGGAATGTACATTGTCCTTGCTGAAACCCGATGTCACGAAACGCAATCTGACGGGTCGTGTCAACAGCCGAATTGAGGAAGCGCATTTTGAAATTATTGCTCAAAAGCGTCTTCACCTCACCCTGGATCAGGCGGCGCGTTTTTACGACGTGCACAAGGATCGCAATTTTTTTGAAGATCTGTGTCGATCGATGTGCTGTGGGCCCATCGTGGCGCAAGTGTTACGGAAAGAGAACGCCATTACTGACTATCGATCCCTGATGGGGGCCACCAACCCCTCAGCAGCACAAGACAACACGCTGAGAAAAGAATTTGGCGTTTCCATTGAAGAAAACTCTGTACACGGATCGGACAGCTTTGATACCGCATGTAAAGAGATCCCCTTCTTTTTTAGCCAGATTGAGCTTTTGCCCTGGGTAAAGTGAACGCCGCGATCCTTGTCTTGAAAAAAGACGCCGATTGTATTACCCTTAGAGGAAATTCTTCTAAGATAGTTGCTTGTGGTGGTCAGTAAAACCCCGGTTCCTTTCATGTCGCGCGCGACAGCCGTTTGGCTTGCCCAAAATACAGACCTGACGGACCAGCAAATCGGTCGTTCGTGTGGCCTGCATTTTTTAGAGTTGAAACGCCTCAAAGAGGGCGGGCTTCAAGCTGAAAACCCGTTGCTTAATGGTCAGCTCACACAAGAGGAAATTGATCGCTGTCTCGCAGACGAAAAGGCAACGCTTGTCTTTCAAAGCCCTTTGCAAGGATTAAAAAAACCTGGTAAAGAACGCAAGTATACACCCATTGCACGACGCCAAGATCGCCCCAAGGCCATCGCTTGGTTGATTAAGCATCATCCTCAGTTGAGTAATGCACAAATTGCAAGCCTGATTGCCACAACATCGAAAACCATCCAAGCTGTAAAAAATCGGACGCATGCTTCAGAAGACATTCAGCCCCACCACCCTGTGTTGCTGGGCTTATGCACGGAAAAGCAGCTTCATGATGCGCTGGATACCGTGAGCGTTGAGAAATCTGACCCCTCTTAAGGCAGCTTTCCTAGAAGAAACCGCGATTGCACACCTGGTGCATTAACGTTTGAAAGCAAGTTACGTGAATGTTTTTGTTAAAAATGGACCCATGCCCGCAAAACGACCTCTTCTTTTGAGGAAGGGGTTTTCTCTGCCTGCCTTTTTATGGCAAATGATCAAACCGTTTCGATTTTGGTCATTGAGTATGGGGCTGGTGTCTATTGTGTGGGCCATCGATTTTTCTGTGCGCCCCTATTTATTGAAGGTCATGCTTGATCAAATTCAAAGCCTGCCCCCACAGCAAGCCTATGCAAACCTTTTTAAACCTGCAGCTTTCTATATCTTTCTCACTTTTTTGATTGGGTGCATGTTTCGGTGGTATGATTTTGCGTGGATTCGCCTGAACGCCCCTCTCAAAAGGCATGCGGGCCTTTTGCTAATGCAACGCATGATGCGTCATGCCCACCCCTTTTATCAAACCCACCTCTCAGGCAACCAAGCCAACAAAATCCAAGATGTCATGAGCGGCATTCCCGATCTTCTCAAAATGCTTTCGGATCAGTTTTTGGCGCAATTTTTGGCCCTACTCATTGCCATCACCACGCTGTGGACCGTGAATGTGCGTTTTGCCGTTGCCTTAAGCCTGTGGTGCCTTGTCTACATTGGGGCGACCTTAATCTCTGCACCCAAGGCTCAACACTTATCAAGAAAATATTCAGAAAAGCGGGCGTCTGTGTTGGGTTCGATCGTGGATCTGCTCACCAACATGGTAAGTGTGCGTTTTTTCACCGGTGAGCATAAAGAAAAACAAATCCTGAAGAAAAAGCTTTCCTCCCTTGTCAATGCAGCACAGGGGCGAGATTGGTTCTTTTTCTGGATTTTCTTTTTCCAAGGCATGTCGTTTATTGTGTATCAAAGTGCCTGCATTTTGTGGCTGCTGAACGGGTTTCATCAGGGGGGCGTGTCTGCAGGTGATTTTGCGCTGATCTTGACCATCAACATCACCATCGTGGACCGCTTGTGGTCGCTCTCAAAAGATTTTTCTAAATTCACAGAACTCCTCGGCAGCGTCACTCAAGGCCTGGCGTTGGTCTATACCCCCATTGAAATCAAAGATAAGCCGGGCGCTCAACCTCTTGTGGTGAAAGCCGGACGGATTACCTTCCAAAATGTGCAATTTCAATACCGCGGCGAAGAGCCTTTGTTTCAGAACAATTCTGTCACCATTCAAGCTGGGCAAAAAATTGGCCTGGTGGGCCGCTCGGGCAGTGGAAAAACAACCTTTGTTAACCTGATCTTGCGCCTTTTTGAAATTAAATCAGGCGTCATTGCCATTGACGGCCAAAACATTCAGGACGTGACGCAAGAATCGCTTCGTAACCAAATTGCCATCATTCCCCAAAGTCCTATCTTGTTTCACCGCAGCATTGCCGAAAACATTCGCTATGGACGGCATGACGCCACCAATAAAGAAGTACTGGAGGCCTCTAAAAAAGCACTGTCCCACACGTTTATCAAAAAAATGCCCGAACAATATGACACCATGGTAGGCGAGCGTGGCTTAAGGCTGTCTGGCGGGCAACGTCAACGCATTGCCATCGCACGTGCGTTTTTGAAAGATGCACCCATTCTTATTCTTGACGAAGCCACATCTGAGCTCGATTCACTTACCGAAAGCAATATACAGCACTCGCTTGAAACGTTGATGACCGGCAAAACCACGTTGGTGATTGCCCACCGCCTCTCAACCCTGATGTCCATGGATCGTATTTTGGTTTTTGATGATGGCAACATCGTGGCCGAAGGCACACACAAGTCTTTGCTCAGAAAATCAGCGCTTTATAAAGATCTGTGGAGCAAGCAGGTGGGTGACTTTTTGACCGCCAGCTAACGCACTTTCTCCTTTGACAGAGAACGTGACAGACGGGCCCATCAGGCGGAACTTAAGAACTTAACCGCAAGACCTATGGCAAACAGCCCCCAAGGTAGCCCTCGGGCAAGAAAGTGACCATTCCCCCTCAGGCTGCCACCCGTCATGAACGGTCTTTCAGCGAGACTCCTTAGAAAACATAGCTGACACCCACCATCACAGCATGGGCACGCCAATTTTTGAGACTTTGGTTGATTTCCCAGCCCACACTGTCATAAGAAATGCTTTTTGCGCTCGAGAGATCTGTGTAGATATATTCCAAGTGCGCCGCCAATCCCAGCAATTGCGCGCGCAACCCCAGCCCCAAGGACGGCGCCCACGCAGATGTTTTTGCGTTGTGCGTATAGACCGTAGCGCCTGACACTTCCTGATGATAGGTATACCGAAGCTGATGCCAACCAAATGCCACCTTGACATAAGGGCTCACCACCCCCAAGGACAGACCGCCACTGACGGCCAACCCAGACATCCACCCTTTTTGGAGGCGGCTGTATAAGATAGGTCCTGTGGGCAAGATCATCGATGCCGCATCACTGACAGACCGATCATACCCTACATAGGCTTCCGTGCGCACAAAAGGCAACAAAAAAGACCACTCATAACCTGCAGACACATAACCCAGTGGCCCATGGCTGCGAAAGGACTTCTCATAGGCAAGCGCAAAAGTATCCACCAAATCGGTGCGCTGACCTTGCGACGTTTGCATACCGCCCATCACGCCCACACAAGGGCCGCTGGCCATGCCGTTGGTGCACCACGCCAGCACACAAAGGCCCACACCAATATATTGTTTATGTTTTGCGCCGTAAACCCACCCCATGATGCATCCTTTACCCAAAAACGTTGGCCATAGTGTAAAAGAAAACCACCCAAAAAAACAGATTGCTGTCTAACCCTTTGTCTTTGTGACAAGCAAATCCAACCAAGGCACCCATCCTTGCCGCGCCACCTTGCGTGCTCTTATCTCGTGACGCCAAAAACCCTGCATATCGCAAATGTTTACACAAGGCGAAGAGGTAACCACCCCACGGTGCGTTCAAGAACGAAAGAAACCGTATGATAAAGGTCATCCTGGCATCTCTTCACAAAACGTTGAAAAGCCTGCTGGCAGGTGGCCACGTTCTCCCTCATTTTCTCCATCAAGCCGCGTTGATCGAGATGAATCCCTACAACGGGCAAATCATGTTCTTCTGCATAGGTCACAAAGGGCGCATACTGTGCCCACGATGGTGATGCTTTCAGCTCTTCTATTGTCTTAGCGGGCGTAAGCACAAAAATGCCTGTCACATCCGTGTCATACGGTGTATAAAAAATCTCATTCCATGGGCCAAAAAACCATGACGCCACGATGCCCTTTGTCATCACATGTTGAGGCCATTGAATCCCTTGATTCATCGCGGCGTATAAAGATAAATCTTCACAATCACCGCTTTTATACACAAACCGCTTTGTGCTTTGCAGCTCGATCGATTGCGGTGTGCTTAAGTCATGAGGGGAAGCCGCCAAGATATTATGGCTTTTAAGGTCAAGAATAAGCCCACCACGCCTTTCATCTGAAAAAAACATCTTCAGGGAAGACAACGGGCCACATGAGCAAGATGTGACCGTCGACACACCATGACCATCCAGCTCCCTGGCATTCATGGCTTTCCACAACTCATCATCCTCGGCAATGTGCCGCGAGTCATGATAGGCACTGAAGGTAAACCGCTGCTCTTTGGGGACACCAGATGCGACTGTCCTATACGCAAGCGGCTTGTCTGTATCCACAGCGCCTAGCGAAAGGCCCACAGGATGAAACCATGCCACCTCATCCCAGGCCTCGAGTGCCCTTTTTTCCTTTTCTGTGCGCGCAAGTGGCTTTTCAAAGTAAATGACCTGCGCCTTGTAAACACCTGTAGGTTCTCTGGGAACAAAGGTTGCTAAACGCTCCCGCTCCAGCTCTTTTAATGCCTCGCTTTTTAGAATCGCAGCGCGCGCCTCCCGCCCCGGCAGATAAACCTCTACAGCACCCTCGCGAAGCGAGGGGGTGAGCACCGTGTGCCCTTCTTGTAAAATACGCGCCTTATGCGCAGCCTCAACATGAAAGGCAAAAAGCAATGTGGAGAAAAAAAAGAAGAAGGTCTTCACGCTCAATCCATCCCGATATAGATTTAGATACGCAGCAATGGTATCACCTTTGCACATCTTTGTCCTCAAAGTGCCTTAACTGCCTCTGTCAAAAGGACAAAAAAATGCGTTGCCAGCATTTTTATTAAAATTTTTTCTATATCGGCAGACTTTCTCAAACAAAGAGATAACAAAAAATGGCCTTCTTTGCGGAAGTCTTCCTCGGGGAAATCTTTTTTAGGCTCTTTAAAAACGTCTCCTGTGGATAAGCTTCTTTTTTGTCAGACCTCTCGCCAGGGCGCCCACGTTTAGGACCCTCTTGTGAAGGCCTCTCTTGATTGTGCCCTTTGGTCATGCCTTTGATTATGTCTCTGGGCGCCGCATCTGAAACGCTTACCCAAACGCTCGAACGTCAACGATTAAGCAGTATGGCGTCCCCTAGGGGATTCGAACCCCTGTTGCCGCCGTGAGAGGGCGGTGTCCTAGGCCTCTAGACGAAGGGGACATAAACGATGTCCAAAAACGCCAACGTTTTCCCCAGAGCGCACCTTAAGGCGCCTCACCAGGGCCTATTCAGTGTTGCCGAAATCTGCGCGAAAGGCAAGGGCCCTTTTGGAAACGCCCTGTTCCTTGAGGGTAACCCTTGCCTCATGACGCCCCCTCGAAGGCGAGGGGTTTGAGCTCATCACCCAGCGATCGGACTGCCCGGCGCCACCGAACCACCCGTATGGTGACCGCTTTTCGCAGGAGCATCAGAGTGCATGTTGCCTGGGCCGGTGATTTGGCTGCGGGCATAATCTTTGCCTTGTTGAATTTGGCCGCGGGCATAGGTTTTTCCCCGTTGCAGTTGTGCATGCGCTTCCTGCCTTAGCTCATCCTTAAACGCTTCTTCTTCTTCCTTGAGAAACGCTTTTCCTTCTTTAACGGTTTCTCTTATGATGGGCTCAAGCTCCTTATAGGCTGCGTGCCCGGCTTTTTGTATCGCCCTTTGTGTTTTTTTCTTCAATACTCTGCTTTTTTTGGCAGGTATGACGCCCTTATACCTGGCCTCAAGATCCCCCATAAAGCTTAACCCCATCACACCCACAAGCGCCATCATCAATACTTTTTTCATACCATCTCTCCTATGCTGACAAAATTTGTCTTTATAAGATAATTTTTGACATAAGTCATTGAAAAATCGTTAATTTTTCAAGAAATGGCCATGAAAATCCTCAAACATTCACACAAGGCACCTGCCCCACGCCTCTCACCGACGGAAGGCATGAAGGGGATTAGCGAAGATAACCATGGGTGTGCAGCGCATGCTGCGTGTCTGATACAGAGTTGTGCCTAAGCCTTCTCACGCGCGCACCGACGCCTTGAGGGAAATGATAGACCTTCCACGCATCCCACGCGCATAAGGCGTTGGCAAGGTTTTCGGCGTCAAGATTTTCAGGGCCCAGCACCATATCAGCCCAAAGATGATTTTCAATAGGAACTATTTGATGGTCTTGAGGCATGGCACAAGCCAAACCCATATCTTGCATCAGGTAGGCCAACAGACCGAACCCTTTATGGCAGCTTTGTGGATCCTGCCACGCCCCTTCACCTGAAAAGAAGGTGTTCTTAATGCGCTGTATAGCCACGTGACGCATCCCTGCCCACAATAAAAAGCGTGTGTTGAGATTGCGACGATCCGAATCGCTTGAAACCGTTTGCTTGATGTGATGAAGGGTTTTAAACACCATGGCCTCCACCGCTAATACATGCAAAGAAAATAGGGCTTTGGGGGCGTCAAAAGAGAGGTTTTCTGCTTCAAAGATAGTTAAGTGCTTATTAAACCCTTTGCGAAAAGCTTTGATGCGTTTGGCATCCCTGCTGCCGCCCCCTGGACGCCCCATCAGCCACAGCGCATGCTTGATGGGATTGATCGCCGATGCATGGCCTGATTGCCTTGCCCAAGCATCCAGGGTCTGCGACCAACGCCCTGTGTCAGGGGCATCAGCTCGCCTCAACCCCACATGTCGCCGTAACGACCCGCGCCTTTCAAGCATGGGTGATGCGCGACCTTGAGATCCAAGACCTGGTAAGGAACCCGCACTACCCCTGAGTAAGGTGCCTGCCAGATGATCTTCTGTGCCGCTCAAAAGGGCCCCAAAAGAACCAGCCTCAGCAGATGCTACATCTAAAGCGCTTGCCTCAACCAAGGATAGGTTAGAAATGCTCTCTTCTGAAGGTCGGCACAGCGCACCCCACACAATGTGTTCTCCCGGCCCTGACTGATCTTCACCAAGACGACGCCTATCTGCCTCAGACGTTAAATG
>CBFICL010000004.1:0-46447 GCA_965661165.1 uncultured Holosporaceae bacterium
TGTGTCTGTTTAGTGCAGGCTTTTTTGCGGCCTGTGGGTTGCCAAAAAACACGCGCCGGCGTCACACACACACGCGAAAAGGAAAGCGGCCAGCAAGCTTGACCCTTTGAAGAAAAATATCGCCAAGATCTTGAAAAAAGAACCAGAAACGCTCTATAGCGTCCAGTTAGGTGCTTTGCTCAACCGCCTGAATGCCGAAGAATTAGCAAAATACCTGCAACAAGAAAACATATCATCAAAAATCGTCATAAAACAACGACGAAACGCCCCCCCTCTTTTCATTGTCAGGACACAAGAGTACGCCAGTTATACGGAAGCCAAGACGATTGCAGACACGCTTACCAGTAAGCACATGCTGTCAGCAACGGTTGTGAAGGTGAGTAAAGGGTAAATAGAGTGCGCGTTTGGTCTAGTTTGCTTGCATTGTTCGGTGTTCTTGCCATTCTCTCAGGATGCTCAAGCACCCCTGCCCCAGAAAAACCGCCGGGCACATCTTTATCTTCTTTTTCCGTTATCTCGCACAGAAAGCTGAACCACAGCTCAGCGCTCTCTTTAGACCTGGTGATTTGCTATGATAAGGACCTCTTTGAAAGGTTGAAAAAAATGTCTTCAGGAGAGTATTTCAGTGATGTTGACCAGCTGCGCCGAGACAATATTTCCTTGCTTAAAATTTTCCGCTGGGAGGTGGTGCCTACGCAAATTCTTGAGGATTATACCCCCACGTTCAACGATAAAAGCAATGTTTGGGGCGTGATTGTGTTTGCCGACTATCCAGCAGAAGGCAATCATCGCTTTACCATTGCGCCAGAAACAAAAAGCACACGTGTCATTTTGGGGGTAGAAAAAATACAAGCTGTAGAAAACAAGGAAAAATCTGATTATGTTTCACAAAAAACCCTTAATGTGTATCCAGCTGATGCAACGCTTTCCCTTGCCATACCTTCAGCAGATACGGCATCATCATAAGAGTCATGAGGCGATAAGGAGAATCTGACGTGTCATTTAATGCGCATCCTATCCAGTGGTATGAAGGTATGTTCATGATGCCGCACCACTTTCAAGAAAACGACACCCTGCAGCAAAACCTTTGGCAACACCACTTGCAGTATTTGGCTCCCTACCACTGGGGCATCACCCATATGTCGTTTGATGAATCAGCCTTGGCCCAGGGTGTGTTTAAAATCCTCAAGCTTCAGGCCGTTATGCCCGATGGCACTGTTATTTTCTTTCCTGATGCTCATGATGAGTCCCTCGAGCTCTCCCTCCACGACCATCTTGAGGATGATCGAAAACCCCATACTCTTTTTCTTTCCCTGTTTAAGAAAAGCGTTCATGAAGGCAAAAAAGACACGTTTTCTTCACGGCACAAGCCTGTAGAAAGTGCCAGTCATGACATCAATGCACCAGATTCACACATCAACATCACTCGGCTAAAACCCCTGATCACCTTGGGATTTGACAAAAAGAATCAAGCGCAAAGGACGTTTCTTCCTTTGGCGATCCTTACGCGAGATGGGTTGAAGATAACACCAACCCCTTATATGCCCCCATGCATGCACCTTGATAAAAGCACCGCCTTTTTCACCAGGTGCCGCACACTTTCAAAATCGCTGCGGGATAAGGTGATGTATCTGCAGAAAAAAGTGAGACAACGCGCCCGCGCCACCACATCCCTTTTTGATGCACAATCCATTTGGCAGTTTGATACCATGCGGCGGCACCTGATTGTGGCCTTGATTAATTTTGAGGCGCTCTTACAAGAAGCGCAGCTGAGCCCTTATGTGCTCTATCGCGAGCTGCTTCATGTGGCCTCACGATGCGCGGCCATTAAATGGGGTGGTGCAGCGCCTTCTCTGCCCCCCTATCAGCATGAGAACCTTCATGTCTGTTTTGACGACATCATCACCTTCATTGAACAATCCCTTGCTGAAATTGAAGAGGCCTATCGCGTTTATGCTTTCCAAAAAACAGATCGCTTATTCAGTCTGACAGTGGATCAAGCATGGCTGGAGCAGCCGCTCATCATTGGCCTGAAAGCACCACCCAACCAAACAGAAGAGAGAATGGTTTCGTGGATTAAAAATGCCGTGATTGTATCGCAAAGTCGCATCAAAACCGTGCAGGAAAACCGTATTTTGGGGGCCACACGCAATTACATACAAACGGCAGAGAAAATCCGCCTCATCCCTGATCGAGGAACAGTGTTATGTGAAATCATCCCAGATAATGACTTTATTAAGCCTGATGAGCCTTTGCATATCTTTAATATGTCAGACGACCCGGCCAAACGACCTGAACAAATTGTCTTTTATGCGCCTCAAAACGAGGATGCTTGAGGCGGTTTTCTAAGAGATTCTGCTCACCTTATGGGCACAAGAAAAACACCCGTGATGGCTTTTTTGAAGTTGCCCCCCAAGGACTCGTGCCATTAACACCGCACTTTACACAGCAAGCAAAGCTTTTTACACTTTCCTCAAGCACATGCGTCGTGGGATGGGTTGATGGCCGGTCATTCACAATTTAAAAACATTATGCACCGTAAAGGTGCACAAGATGCCAAGCGCGCCAAAGTTTTTACCAAAATTATTCGCGAAATCACGGTGGCTGCCCAAATGGGCGGACCTGATGTAGACGCCAACCCCCGCCTGCGCACAGCCCTCTTGGCCGCCCGCACTGCTAACATGCCCAAAGATAATATTGAGCGGGCCATCAAAAAAGGCTCAGGGGAAGCGTCTGATGTGATTTATAATGAAATGCGCTATGAAGGCTATGGCCCGGGCGGTGTAGCCATTATTATTGAAGCGCTTACAGACAACCGCAACCGCACAGCCGCAGAGGTGCGTTCTATTTTGACCAAACATGGCGGACGCATGGCAGATACAGGCAGTGTGACATTTGTGTTTAAACACAAGGGCATGATCCTTTATGACAAAGAGAGTAACGAAGAGGCCTTGCTTGAAGCATCCTTGAATGCAGGCGCAGACGATTTTATGACCCTTGACGACGGGTTTGAAATTTCGGCTCCTAAGGAATCGTGGCACGCCGTGAGAGAAACAATGGAAAAAGAATTTGGTCCGCCCTTAAATGCAGCCCTTGTGTGGGTGCCCGATGTTATGGTGGCCTTAGGCGACAAAAAAGAAAGCTTCACAAAACTGGTGAACCTGTTAGAAGATTGTGACGATGTGCAAGCGGTATGGCACAATGCTGAAGAGGAAGAATAACCTCCTACATTCCATATCAGCGCTGCGCTCTTTTGTTGATCAGCCGCCTCATCCCCCCTCTTTGTGACACTGAGGTGATTCAAACACCTGGCTGCAATAAGGACACACAACGCGCCCTGAAGGCTGGAGGTTCAAAAAAACCACAGGGTGTCCGTGGTTTCCTTCACCCTGACAGCGGGCAATGGGCATCGAGATGGTGATAGACTCACCATGACGTTCATGACGCCCCTGTGATGATTGAATCATAACCCCCCCCTTCCAAAGAAAAAACCAAAGAAGGCCTTTCAGCACCTTGCTTTCAAGTATATACATAAAGAGACAACTAAAGACTAACCATGCGCCCGTAGCTCAGCTGGATAGAGCGTTGCCCTCCGGAGGCAAAGGTCAGGGGTTCGAATCCCTTCGGGCGTACCAGCCCTTTGTTTTTATGATTTTTGACAAGCCTCATGACCACACTTCCGCCGCCTGAACATACGCCTACCTCCCCTCAAACTCTTTTATGGGAGAAAATAAACAAGCTGAACCCATCGCAGCGCCAAGGGGTGGAAACAACAGAAGGCCCGGTGTTGATTCTGGCAGGTGCAGGCACAGGCAAAACGACGGTGCTCACCACGCGCCTGGCCTATTTGGCCCTCGAGAAACAATGCTCTTTTTCTCATATGTTGGCCGTGACTTTCACCAATAAAGCCGCCAATGAAATGAAGCAGCGCCTCAAAACCTTTTTTGGTGGAGACGATATTTTTTGTCCATGGGTGGGCACGTTTCACCACATAGGTTTGAAGATATGCCGACGCTATCACGATCTTTTGGGTCTGCCGTCACGCTTTTTGATTATGGATAACGAAGATCAACTTCGCCTTCTCAAACAAGTGATGAAAGCCCGTCAGCTCGATGAAAAAGCCTATCCACCCAAACTGTTTTCGTGGGCCATCGGGCGCCTGAAAGATCGCGCGCTTGAGCCCCACCAGGTAACGCCCACAGAAGCCACGCGCCTTTTGGGCACAGACAAAAGCCAGCTGCTTATCAGCCTCTATACAGACTATCAACAGGCCTTGCACCGTTGTGGCGGCGCTGACTTTGGCGATCTGATTCTGTTGTGTCTGAAGCTCTTTCGCGAACACCCCGAGATTCTGCACGGCTATCAGAAAAGGTTTCGCTACCTGTTGGTGGATGAGTATCAAGACATCAACGTGGCGCAATATGTATGGCTGCGTTTGCTGGCTTCAGGAGAAAGTCCGCATATATGCTGTGTGGGGGATGATGACCAATCTATTTATGGGTGGCGCGGTGCCGAAGTCGACCACATTTTAAAATTCGAGCAGGATTTTCACGGCACCACCTTAATTAAGTTGGAAGATAACTATCGCTCCACCTCCTCTATCCTGCACGCGGCTTCTGGTTTGATTGACCATAACAAAGGCCGTTTGGGAAAAACACTACGCGCCGCCACCACGCACCCTCAAGAAGAAAAAGTCCGCATCAAAAACACCACGGATGATCGATCTGAAGCCCGTTTTATTGCCCATGATATCCACACCATGCTTTCAGCTGGTCACAAACCTCAAACGATCGCCATTTTAGTGAGAGCCACCTTTCAAACACGAGCCTTTGAGGAAGCCTTGTTGGGGCTGGGCATTCCCTATCGCCTGGTGGGATCCACGCGCTTTTATGAACGCCTTGAAATCAAAGATGCCGTTGCTTATTTAAAACTCATGGTGAACCCTACAGACAATTTAGCCTTTGAGCGCGCCCTTAGCACCCCCAAACGCGGTGTTGGCGCCACCACCCTTCAAAAGCTTTATGCCCATGCCCGCATGCATAACCTCTCTCTTTGGGAAAGCCTTGAGGATTGTCTGACCGGCGGTGGCCCTCCCCTCACCAAAGGCGCCTTGGCTAAGTTGCTCACCTTTGTGGCTGATATCAAAACCTGGCAGACTATGATGCATGAAGAAGCACCCTCCAAAATAGCCGAACATATGCTTGAAAAATCAGGCTATATGCAACACTGGCGCCACACCAAAAGTGATGAAGCCCAGGGACGTCTTGAAAACCTGAGAGAATTGCTGAAAGTGTTGACAGATTTTTCATCCTTGGATGAGTTTTTAGAGCACATCAGCCTTGTCACCGACAACACCAAGCAAGAAACGCTGGAAGCTGTGCAACTTATGACCCTCCACACCGCCAAAGGGTTGGAGTTTGATACGGTGTTCCTGCCAGGCTGGGAAGAAAACATTTTCCCTCATCCCAAAGCCCTAGAAGAGTCAGGGGATCGCGGCCTTGAGGAAGAGCGGCGGCTGGCCTATGTGGGCATTACCCGCGCCAAACGCAAAGCCACCATCACCTATGCCCAGAGACGCAGCTTCTTTGGCGGCGGATGGCAACCCAGCTTTCCCTCACGCTTTTTAGAGGAATTGCCAGCTACAGCCATCGAGCACGAAAAACGCATGCCTTACATGCCTTCAGCAAGAACGCCCTTTTCAGATTCACGCGTGGGGAACCCCACACTTTTTCATGCGAAGACGCCACCATCACCTGGTATCGCCTCCCCTTCACCATCAGAGGCCCTTTTTGCAGAAGGCACACCTGTACTGCACAAAGCATTTGGTGAGGGCGTCGTTGTAAAGGCAGAAGGCCCCGTCATTGTGGTAGATTTTGTGGGCGTCGGCGTGCGCAAGATCATGGCGCGCTTTTTAGAAAAAAAAGAATAGATTTTGTTGATTTTTTGGTGATATTTATTTAAAAAAGACGCTTTTTAAGCAGAAAATTACACTAATAGTGGTATCTGCAAGAAAGGTGGTAAGCCGTTATCAACGATAGTGAGGTTTTATATGAAGTTCTTTCTTTTATTAGGTTGTTTTCTCTCTTTAGGCACATGGCCTGTGTGCGCCATGGACATGGCCGATCCAGAAACCGCGGATGGGGCGAGCATCGCGCCAAGCCCCCCCGTTTGCGCAAAAAAAAACACACCCTTTCCTCCTTCGCTGAAAGGAAAAGTGACACCGGCTCTTATCATTCCTGACAGTCCTGACGACTGTGCATCCGCCGGGAAAAAATCATCTATGCTTTATATCACGTATCAAGAAGATATGTGTAAAATCTGCTATGTAGGCACGCCCCAACCTTTGCCATCTCTAGCTGGCGCCATCAGCAGACAAGCTGGTGATTTACTTCACTCTCATCATACTTCAGATGCCGTCTCTTACACGCTCGATGACATGTTTGATTGGCTCATCGCCACCTTGATCGAGAAAAAAATATCCACGGCGCCACACCATGCTCTTTTCATCAACGACCCCATGGCCTTGGCTGACCCAAGACACACCCTCGACAGCCAAAGGCTCACCCATGTGATGTTCACAAAAAGTAATAATACACCTCATCGATTGCTTTACCTTTCTGCCCCGCTCACCTCGGTCACCTATGTTGCCAGAAGTGCGCCTCTTTTTTGGGATGTGGAGCGCTTTCCCAAGCTCAATCACATTCACACACAGACATCTCCCTTTTTCTTCCCAGGCTATTTTTTGAATACATCCATTGTGCGTAATCCATCTTGGGAAAACCGTGCACCTTCTTTTGCCTATGCAGGCCGTTACGTGGGATATAGAGATTTGGGCAAACAGCCACGCACTGGCGTGAAAAGCCACATAGCGTTTTTTGCACGCGAGGAAGATCCGTGGGGCATTGGTGCACAACATTGCACCATTACCTATCCAAGCCTTCAAAGATATGCTTCTGCAAAGGGCATACACAATAACTTCCTTAAAACCTGTGAAGGAACAAACCACTGGAACACTTTACCCAATGAACTGGTTGAAAACATTATGTTTAAATTGTCTGGCAGGGATTTAATTACCTTCAAAAACGTTTGCAAACGTTTTCAGAGAATTGTCTTAGGCAAAAGAAGTAACGAAAAGTTTTGTCAAGATATGCTGATCCACTCTTTGGGATTTGATCTTCTAGAACACGCGGGAAATGCTTTGTTTAAAGCACCTTTTGTCACCATCAGCAATAATCTAGAAGTCCGCAGTAAAGAAGGACTTTATGACTGTAGACTTTCTCTATCCTACGACCAGGGTGTGGTAACACAAGAAAACATTCGTGCAGATTTTAGCGTTCACACCCTTTCAGGTATCGCTTCTTCCGCAGAAGATCAGGCATTCTATCAGCGTATTGACCTTACGTTATTTCCCGGAACCCAGCCTGACAAAAAACTGCTCACGGTAGGACCCTTTTATCGGCATGTCCTTGAAGAAAGTGATGAGCGTTTGCAACTTTCCCGACAGCTGCAGTTGATCATGGTCGCCTCAAAGCTCATTGCTGACGATTGGAACGCAAAAACGCTGCGTTAGCCCCCTTATAACATACACCAAAGCCTTGGGAGCGCTGATCCCGCTCCTTGGCTTCCTTTCACCACGCAGCCTTATGTAGACCGCTGTGGGCCTTGAATGTCTTCGCTTGGTGTATGCGTTACTATCCCTGAAACGCGACAACACCCTTAAACGTTTCAGGCGTTGAGTTTTTCTTTAATCTCTTGCAACGTCAAACGGCGTTTTTTCATTTTTTGAATGGTCAACACATCTTTCACAGCCTCTTCGGCATAAAGGTGATACCCCGCCTGCGTGACACTGACCGCTTTGAGCAACCCTTCCTTTGTCCAATAACGCAGCGTAGGCACTGTTTCCCCCACACGCTTGGCCAGTGCGCCAATTTTTACCCACGCTTGATTTGAATCTGCTTCAGGAAGGAGTTCTTTTTTAACCACCCGCAAGGGGGAAGCTGATGGGGATGGGGATGGTGAAATCGACGGTGACGTAAACGTCGTGGCGGCTTCCACCCCTTCGGCCAGTAACGCAAGCAAGGCTTCCTTGTTTCCCCTAAAAGGTTTCGATAGTAAGGGAGGAGGATACCCATGCCGTAAAAGCACCAGTGTAGCCAACCATTGGGCAAGATCTGTGGTGTGCCCCTCAAATGGTTGAATTAATAAAAGCGCATGGGCTGACTCTGCCGCAAGGCATAAGGGTGAATCTTCGGCAGACGCAAGCCAAGAAAAAAACTGCGTCAACAAGGGATCGATATCTTTAGCTGGCACCACCTTGACGCCCACACCGCCATCCCCTTGGGTTTGGCGCCAACACAAAGGGGTGATGCCCAATAAGGCGGCCAATCCGAAAAGATCTGTTTTACCTAGGGTGTGGCCCTTATGATGCGCGCACCACGTAAGAAGCGCCATCGCAGAAAAAAATTTGTTTACGTCATGAGGCCTTTCAAGCGTGACGGCCTCCTGCCCCTCGTGTAAAACCATCGCCTTTTGAAAAGAAAGCGAAGGGGCCCATTCTAACGCCTTGGCCACAAGAAGTGTGTCCCACAATTCATGATCCTCAGAAAAAAAAACCGCTTTTTTTTGTTTTTCTTCTACGTCTTGCCACTTCATGATCTGCACTCTACCCCCTTGTATGCAATATAGCAATTTCTCTTTCTACACTTTCTTAGTTCTCAGAGTATTACGATTTTATGTGGGATGACAGGAAGGGCACAAAAAATCGTACAATCATAAGAAATAGGCCAAGCGCACAAAAATAAAAAGGCATGGGTAATAACGTGCCATTATGAAGCAACCCCATACCCGTGGTCACAACTGAGATGATCGTATAATAAAAGCACACAAAAAATGAGGCTGCGGTGCCGGCCACTTTGCTATACCCTTCAAGGGCTAAGGACAAGCAGTTGGCAATGGTCAGCCCACGCCCAAAAGCCACAATAAGCATGCATATGAATGTCAAGATAGCATAGCTTATGCCCGGGGCCCCATAACAATAAAAAAGTGACACCATCACCGCAAAGGTCAAACTTCCTAAAAAGATGATCAATTGGCCCAACCTTAAAATAGCGGGGGACTCATAAAAGTTATGGAGATATTTTGAGCAATAGTTTCCCAAAGAACCCGCCAGTGCAAACCCCACAAAGCCGGCACCATAGGTCACAGGTGTCAGACCCAACATGTCAATAAGATAAAAAGGTCCTTCAGCATTATAGCTAAACACAAGGCCATTGGCGATCCCGACAGTGATCCCACAGATAATGATCTTGGGGTCTTTCACCATTGACGACACCAATCGACCGACCGCTGCTTTTCCTCGACGCTCTTTCTTGAGCGTTTCAGGAAGGTGAAAAAAAGCAATGAAGGCCACCATCACACCACACATCATCAGCACAAAAAAGATCGCTTGCCAGCTGATATATTGATCAACAAAACCACCGATGAGGGGGCCAATGGCGGGCGCTAACGATAAAATAGATCCAATGGTAGAAAAAGCCTGGCCACGTTGTCGTCCCCGATAAAGGTCATGTGCCATCGTTTGCCCTAACACCACGCCTACACTGCCCCCTAAGGACTGCACAATACGCCCAACAAAAAGCGCTGTAATGCTTGTGGACAAAAAGCACAACAAACACCCCACGATATATGTCAAAAACCCGCCGAACAAAATAGGCCTGCGGCCATATTGGTCTGACAGACGCCCCCACAGGATTGTGCCCAAGGCTGTACCTACAAAATAAATAGACAGGGTGTACTCAACCCAAGCACTCGGGACGCTCAGGTTTTTGGCAATATTGGGAAGTGCGGGTGTATACATGGTTTCCGACAAAATAGGAAACCCCGCAACCATCGCAATCAGCCATACAGAAGGAACCGCACCAGCAGGAAACTTTTTATACAACAATGACGCTAATAGAAAAAAAGACTCATGTTTAGGAAACGACAAAAAAAGGGTTATGGCAATGCATGAAATTTATATCTTTTGGCTACCTGAAATAAAAAGAAGATCCGCCATTTATGCAAAGCTAGATCACTGACCGATACTATATGTGCTCACAGCAAAAGTTCCGCGCTCATTTGGCAAAATAAAAGATAAGAAAGATGATGCTCATCTTTTTTTGACCGACGCTTATCAAAGGTGACGCATTTTAAGGTACACCCCTGAACAAACCTAACAACTCTACGCCTGACCACTTTATCAGATTGTATAACACGTTTTTTGTAAACTCGTTCATCCCCTCTTGGGCAAAAGCGCCTATATCCAAAGATGACAAGTGTGCAACTTGCAAAAATACGCTACAGCAATGAATCCCTATCGTCTCACACACCTCTTCGAGAGGGATATGACTGTACCCCAACGCCAGATGGCGTATACGGGGCCTGGATTGTGCCAGGAATGCCTTGATATGTTGGGTGGTGAGAGCTGAGTTACGTTTGTAGACCTGTGAGCTTACATTCAAGTCCTCAACATCAGCCGCTTTTGATCCCAAGGCGAGCAGAACCTGCCCGTTATTAATACAGTCTTTTAAGGTTAGCTTCACAAGTGATGGAGGTAATGTGATTTCAGATATCTCACCACCTATCCCACAAATGCGGTTGCCTGAAAAGTCTACAAACTCAACATAAGGAGGTAAAAATGAACACCACTCACGCAGTGTCATAGAAAAAGACTTACTTTCTTCGCAAAAAACAGGTCGACTTGCTTGTTTGTATGAAAAACAATCTACAATCGTAAGCTTCTTAAGTTTCTTCATGGAAGGAATCTTTTGTAGGAGAAGATTTTTGTCTAACAATGCTCTCTGCAACACAAGCTCCACCAGCTGATCGCGCCCTTCAAAAAGAACAGGTTGGGGTAACATATAGCTATCCCGAACTTCAAGAGATTGTAATGTTTGCGGAAAAAAATCACCCATATGAAAAAAAAGTGTTTGCTCTTGCCATTTATTGTGATGGCTTTTCTCATCCTCCACATTGGCATCGATATCGAGCTCCTCTAGAGGCTTATTCCTAATTATTTCCCCGAGTGTTCTTATAGCGTCTGCATAAAGTCTATGTTCACCTAAAGGATAAAAAGAAACACTTGATAACTCAGTAGAATGAAAAAAAAGACTCTTCAATAAAGGCATTTTGGAAAGAATACGATTCAAACATTCAAGTGTTTGACCTTGCTTGTTTCGACTGCCCTTTCTTTCTGTAAAAACGATCGAACACAGCTCAAAAGCTGTCAGATGACTTAAAAGGCAAGGAGCATCATTAATACTTTATCTATAGAAAGCAATAATTCTAGAACACCCTCATCGTAATAGGAAATATCTTCGCTGTAAAAAAGATTGAGCCATTCTAGCTGAGATTTATTTCCCTCTAAAATGGAGGACAGCTGTGAAATTTTTGTCATTATACCTTGAGATGACTTATTCCATACAATCTGCCAACGAGCCAATGGGATGAAAGAATCTTTAGAAACACCGTCGAGATGAATATCCAAAAATCCTTGATAGGGAAGAGCACGTGCATGCACGATATCTTGAAATCGTTTGCATGTGGACGTGATGTTTTTCACATCTGTGCTGTCCGCAATGGCAAGATCAATGATCTTATCCAATATTTCAGATGGCAACATTTCTATAAAAGATGGGCCGTGATCTTGCGTTTTTTCATAAGATGGGCCCTGTGCTGTCAACTCTTCTTGTAAACACTCAGAAGGCCTCGAGGGCTTTTTAGGGGACGGCTCTGCCAACGTCTCAAGATGAGAGCCATTTACCTCATCAACAGAGCGTTTGGGTGCAAATAAGGAAAAGGGTAAAGATAAACATACACACACATAAAGAACAATATACATAAAGAACAATACTTATTAACAAATAACTAGCACTACCTAGGCAAATGAATATTGTTTTATAAAAAAAATTACTAAAATCAAATATTTTTTGTAAGTGGTTAAGAACATTCAGCTTAGCGCAAGCAGAAACGTTCTTTTTCTACAACCCAGTAGGATGGAATAAAATCATTCCTCCAGACTGGATAAGAATCAAGAAAGAAAACGAGGATCAAAAAAGTTTTTACGCATACCGCACCTGCGTGTGTATTAAGGGGCATAACGTGATTGTGACTTCATCTCAAGCAACTTTATAGCGCTGCACGAAAGGCTGTTATCCATGTATATGCATGGATATATATCGGGCCCTTTTTTGGCTCACACGCCATTTTACGATCATAAGAGACGATGAGCCCCTCGTATCTTTGGCAATACGTGAGAAATATGCGATAAAAAAACGGCTAGTGCGATAAAAAAGAGCGACCGGTGGAGAGATGCTCGTCAAAAAGACGCTGGTCTTCTTCTGTCCATGCCACAGGGGTAAGCGGCTTAGAGAGGGCCCTTTTAAGCACATCATCAATGCGTGAAACCAGCACAATCTCAATCCCCCTCTTGATATGAGCAGGAATATCTTTTAAATCACGCTCATTATCTTTGGGGATCAGCACTGTTTTTAAACAGCTTCTGTGGGCAGCCAGCAATTTTTCTCTCACCCCACCAATGGGCAACACACGACCGCGCAAACTGATCTCACCTGTCATAGCCACATCACCGCGCACAGGAATCCCCGTAAGCACGGAAACAATCGAGGTGCACATGGCCACGCCGGCCGATGGCCCGTCCTTTGGCGTAGCACCTTCAGGCACGTGCACGTGAATATCCCGCGTTTCAAACACCGTGGGTTTCACGCCATAATCAATGGCTCGTGCGCGCACAAAGCTGGAAGCAGCACGAATAGATTCTTGCATCACTTCCCCCAATTTTCCGGTGGCGGTGATCCGGCCCTTGCCAGGCAGCATCAAGGCTTCAATGTGCAGCAACTCGCCGCCCACCTCTGTCCATGCCAAGCCCTTGGTTACACCCACAGCGTTATCTAAACCTGCTTCTTCTGCATGAAAGCGCGGCACACCGGCGTGCTTTTCAAGGTTTTGTGTGGTGATGTTGAGGTGTTTGATTTTGCCTTTATCAATCAGACGCACCGTTTTGCGAGCCAAGCTTGCAATGGCGCGCTCAAGGTTACGTACACCTGCCTCGCGACAATAGTTGCGAATCAACGTGCGTATGGCCTTTTCACTCAAGGCAAATTCGCTCTTCTTCAGTCCATTGGCCGTTTTTTGCCTCGGGATAAGATGCTTTTGGGCAATATGCACCTTTTCATCTTCCATATAACCCGCCAACGACACCGTTTCCATACGATCCAACAAAGCCGGATGCATCTGCGCGCTATTGGCCGTCGTCACAAACATGACCCGCGAAAGATCAAAACCCAGTTCTAAATAATGATCTTGAAAATGCTCATTTTGCTCTGGATCCAACACTTCCAGCAAGGCAGACACAGGATCACGACGCCAACTGGACCCTAGTTTATCAATCTCATCCAAAAGAATCAGCGGGTCTGAGGTTTGGGCCTTTTTTAGGGCCTGCAAGATCTTCCCAGGCATCGAGCCAATATAGGTGCGTCGATGGCCACGAATCTCGGCCTCATCCTGAACGCCGCCCAAAGCAATGCGCACAAACTTTCGCCCCGTAGCCTTAGCAATGGATTTGCCCAAAGATGTTTTACCCACGCCAGGTGGGCCCACAAGACACAAAATTGGGCCTTTAATTTTCTCTACTCGCGCGCCCACAGCGAGGTACTCCAAAATACGCTCTTTAATTTTTTTCAGACCATAATGATCTTTGTTAAGCGTGTCTTCAGCTTTGGTTAAATTACGCTGCAAACGCGTATACTTACCCCACGGAAGCGCCAGCAATGTTTCAAGATAGTTACGAATCACAGAAGCTTCCGCCGACATCGGGTTCATGTTTTTCAGTTTCTTCAGCTCTGATTTGGCCTTTACGCGGGCCTCCTTCGAAAGCTTGGTCGACTCAATCTGCTTTTCAAGAACGCTAAAGTCATTTTTCTCATCTTCGCCCTCACCAAGCTCCCGCTGAATGGCCTTCATCTGCTCGTTGAGGATATATTCGCGATGATTCTGCTCCACTTGGCTGCGAATCCTGTTTTTGATGCGCTTTTCTGCTTGGTGCATTTCCACTTCAGAGTCTATATAGCCAATCAAAAGCTCCATACGCTTGGCCAAGGACACTTCTTCGAGCAGATTTTGCTTAAGCCTCAAATTACGCAGCGGCATATGGCCCGCAATGGTGTCCACCAGTTGAGAAGGATCTTCAATCTGGTTAATCGAGCTCAAAATATCTGAGGCACCTTTACGGTTGAGGCGAATAAAATGGTCAAATTCACCGAGCAGCGTGCGCTTTAAGGGCTCGAGCACAGTATCACCCTCAATGATCGTTTCAAAAGGGGCCGTCTTTACCTGAAAAAAATCGTCATCAGGGCCAAACTCTTTTACACGCACCCGCTCGCCACCGCGCACCAGCGCCTTAATGGTGCCATCCGCCAATGTCAGCACCTGAATCACTGTGGCCAGCGTGCCCACATCAAAAAGACCGTCCACAGATGGTTTGCTTAACAAAGGATCTTTTTGCGTTAACAACACCACCTCACGGGTTTTGTCCACCGATCTTATGGCCTGAACAGACTTATCCCTGCCAATAAACAGCGGCACAACCATGTGAGGAAAAACGACTATATCTCGAAGAGCGAGAACAGAGAGAAAACCTTCTTCTAATTCTTGTGTCAAGCGCATCTCCTATCCAGAGTTTGATTCACTCAGAGAGGCTATTGTGACAAAAAATGAAAAAAATTTCAACTCCCCTTTGCAGTTCTTTTGTTGATATCGCGCGATGTATAGGTCACCAAGGGGTCTTTTTGTTTATCAAGACACTCCTCATTGACAATCACCTCATCCACATTTTTAAGAGAAGGCAATTCATACATAGTCTTGAGCAACAGTTCTTCGATAATCGATCTCAGCCCTCTGGCCCCCGTTTTGTGCCTCATGGCACGTTGAGAGATTTTGAGCAGCGCTTCGTCTGTAAAATTAAGACGGGCATTTTCCATATCAAAAAGACGCTTAAACTGCTTGACGATGGCATTCTTGGGCCCTGTCAGCACCTCAACCAACGCCACTTCATCGAGATAATCCAGCGTAGCCACCACAGGCAAACGACCCACAAATTCAGGAATGAGGCCAAATTTAATCAGATCATCTGGCTCCACATCATGCAAAAGATTGGCATCTTTGTTTTCATCACCAATAGAGGCGCCAAACCCGATGGAAGTTTTCTTCTTTTTATTGGTCATCAGTTTTTCAAGGCCTGAAAAAGCCCCGCCACAGATGAACAAGATGTTGGTGGTGTCAATCTGCAAAAATTCTTGTTGTGGGTGCTTACGCCCCCCTTGTGGCGGCACAGACGCTGTCGTGCCTTCCATGATCTTAAGGAGTGCTTGTTGCACACCCTCTCCCGACACATCCCGCGTGATGGATGGATTGTCAGACTTGCGTGAAATTTTATCGATTTCATCAATATACACGATGCCCTTTTGCGCCCGCTCCACATCATAGTCTGCCGCCTGCAATAGCTTAAGGATAATGTTTTCCACATCTTCCCCCACATATCCGGCTTCTGTCAGCGTGGTGGCATCCGCCATGGTAAACGGCACATTCAAGGTGCGGGCCAGGGTTTGGGCAAGCAGTGTTTTGCCGCAGCCTGTGGGGCCAATCAGCAACACATTCGATTTAGCCAGCTCAACATCACCATGGCCTAAGGACTGAAGACGTTTATAGTGATTATAGACCGCCACAGAAAGAATCAACTTAGCGCGATCTTGCCCCACCACATAGGCATCCAGGTTTTCTCTCAACTCTTTAGGAGAAGGGATATCACCCCCCTCTTTGCGCAGCACTTGCCGCTCTTCTTCACGAATGATTTCTGAACACAGGTCAACACACTCATCGCATATATAGACCGTGGGGCCTGCAATAAGCTTGCGCACTTCTCGCTGGTCTTTACCGCAAAACGAGCAGCACAAAATACCATTCACGTCGGATCCACCTTGTCTCACCATGCCACGTCCTCTAACCTAAACAAAATCACCCTCTCATTACACCCATTATATTCCGGTGAAACTTAACGAGTTTCAAACGGGCACCCCAAAAGGCAGATAAACTCAGGGGGCACCCTGTTTTTTTATTTGGCATTCTTGGCTCCACGATGGGCCACCACCTTGTCCACAAGGCCAAAATTCACAGCTTCTTCAGCGGTAAAAAACCGATCTCTTTCCATATTGTTTTCAATGTCTTTCAGAGATTTTCCTGTTTTCTGGCGATAAATCTCATGAATACGTTTTTTCACAGAAAGAATTTCACGCACCTGGATTTCCATATCGGTGGCCTGACCTTGTGCGCCCCCCAGCGGTTGATGAATCATAACGCGGGCATTGGGCAGAATATGCCGTTTCCCCTTCGCCCCAGCACACAAAAGCAAAGACCCCATAGAAGCCGCTTGCCCAAAGCATAGGGTCGAAACATCAGACTTGATGTATTGCATCGTGTCAAAAATGGCCAGGCCTGAGGTCACAACGCCGCCAGGGGAGTTGATATAAAAGAAAATATCTTTTTCAGGCTCTTCTGATTCCAAAAAAAGCATCTGCGCACAAATCAAGCTGGACACATGGTCATCCACAGGGCCCGTGAGAAAAATGATGCGCTCTTTTAACAAGCGAGAAAAAATGTCAAACGACCGCTCCCCGCGCGATGTTTGCTCAATGACCATAGGGACAAGTGTGTTCATGATAGTATCTGACATAAATCCTCTCTGCTTATTGATAGGGCTCACGATGCTTTCGGTTGCACAGATTCTTCCTCTTCAAGGCGCTTTTCAATCCCTTCTAAAGAAAACGTTTCCTCTTGTTGAGGTTTATTTTTTTCAATCAATGCGCGTACAATTTTATCTTCGAACAAAGGGCCTTTCAAAGCGTCAACGGCGGCCGGATTTTTTTGATAATAGGCCAACACCTGTTGCTCGCGGCCAGGATGCTGCTGCATCTCGGCTATGATGGCGCCTTTAAGCTCCTCTTCCGTCAAAGAAACACCCAAAGTGTCTCCAAGCCCTGACAACACAAACCCCAGGCACACACGGCGGTGGGATACGTTCTTAAAAAAGGTGTCCAGTTCTTTCTCCGTTTTATCAAACGTCTTTTGAAGGGCTTCTGCATGAGCTTTGGCAGCTTTTTTATCCTCAGGTGATGCCGACGACGGCACAGCCTGTCCAAAGGTTTTTGGCATATCACGTACAGGCAACCCGGCCTCCAGCCACGCTGTCTGCCAAAGTTTGTAGTATTCATCCTTTACAAGGCTCTCAGGCATATCCTGGGTGTTATGTTGGGCCAAATAATCAAGGATTTGTCTTTTCAGCCAAAAGAAAGAAAGTTTTTCAGCCTTTGCATTCAACTCGTCTTGCGCTTTTTTACGCACATCATCCATCGCCTTAACACCCAAAGCTTCGGGCAGATCCTCAACCCCTGCTAAGGCTGTGCGCTCCTTCACCGCCACCACAGTATATTTGGTGGGCACTTTTTTACCGGCAAGGGTTTTATCAGCCTCTGATTTGGGAATTGGTGTTTTTCTTTCCACCACATCCCCTGGTTTCACACCCACACATTTTTTGAAAAGGGCTTCCCCCATATCCTGCTCGTGCACCCAAAGCTCCATACCTTCCATGGTTTGCACAGGTTTGCCTGGTGGCGTCACCTCGACATTCACCACCATAACATCACCGGGCTTACTGGGTCTTTTGACCTCTACAGATTTTTTGTAGTTTTGAGCCCATGTCTCTAGCACGTCATCCACATCTTTGTCTTTTATAGATATTTTTGCTTGCGACAATGTCAGGCCATCCAAAGACACCTTGCCCACCTGCGGTTTCAGATCAAAGGCAACAGAAAACACCAGGGCCGCGTCCATATCTTGAAGAGAAGGTTGTGAAACGATGGCATAGTCAGGCTGTCGGGCCACCTCAATGTTTTTTGCCTTAAAGAAACGTGCACCTTCATCAGAAACCGCGCGAGAAATCGCTTCACGTAAGGCATGTTCACCAAACTTAGCCCTGAGGATGGGCAGAGGAATCTTACCAGGTCGAAATCCTGCTATCTTTTGCTGTGATCCCCAACGGCGGAGCTCATCCTCAAACAAACCTTGAACCACGTTGGCTGCCACGGTGATCTCCACCTTTTGATAGAGTCCGCGTTTTTCAATTTCCTTGACTGACATGTTGTCCTTTCACCTATCACACAACGTCCTTGGTGCGGGCGGAGGGACTTGAACCCCCACAACTTGCGTCACCAGAACCTAAATCTGGCGTGTCTACCAATTCCACCACGCCCGCCTTAAAAAATATTTTCCTCGCCAGATATCTTTTCAGATCTCTTGACTTTACCCATCAAACGTTGACACTCTCCCCACAGTTAATCCTTTCCACGCGAGGTGTCAATGACACACGAAGACCTTATTCACGATTGTTGGGAGCAAGGCACAGTCCCTTCTGACTCTGTTTTTAAGGATATTCTAGACAATCTTGATGAAGGAAAGCTTTGTGTTATATCAAAAAAAGATAATGGTTGGCACGTCAACGCTTGGATCAAAAAGGCTATTTTGCTTTACTTCCGACACCACAAAAGCATATGCATGACCACGGGTGGACAGGCCTTTTATGATAAAATCTCCCTTAAATGTGAGGGGTGGGATGAGCAGCGTTTTGAGGCCGCCGGGTTTCGGATGACGCCGGGGGCCACCGTCAGGCGTGGCGCGTATGTGGCGCCGTCGTGCGTGGTGATGCCCAGCTTTATCAACATCGGTGCGTTTGTGGACGAGGGCACCATGATTGACAACATGGCGTATGTGGGATCATGCGCGTTTGTGGGCAAGCGCTGCCATATTTCAGGGTCGGCCGGGTTAGGCGGCGTGCTTGAGCCCATTCAAGGGACCCCCGTCATTGTGGAGGATGAGTGCTTTGTGGGCGCAGGGTGTCAAATTGTGGAAGGCGTCCGCATCGGCCATGGCTCTGTCATTGGCATGGGAACCACCCTAGGGCAATCCACAAAAATCATCGATCGCCGCACAGGCAAGCGCTATCAAGGGGAGGTGCCTCCTTATTCTGTGGTGGTACCCGGCAGTTATGCAGACAGCCATCAGCCAGGGCTCGCCCTTCACTGCGCCGTGATTGTCAAAACCGTGGACGCCCAGGTTCGCGCAAAAACGGCGGTCAATGAGCTGTTGAGGACATAAAGGTCATGAACCTTCTCACCACCCTAGCCCAAAAGCTTATACGCGCCCAAAGCATCACGCCAGATCCTGCCGAAACTTTTGATATCATCGGCAGCTTTCTCAAAAACAAAGGCTTTACCCTTACGTTTCAACGTTATGAATCTGTGACCAACATGTGGGCTTGTAAAGATTTTTCACCCCAAAACCCTAATGTCAAACGTAACACCAAACACTTGATGTTTTTAGGTCATGTCGACGTAGTGCCAGCTGGCCCTTTTCAAGGATGGACGCACCCTCCCTTTAGCGGGGAGGTTCATGATCAGGTGCTGTGGGGTCGCGGCGCTGTGGACATGAAAGGGGCGCTAGCTTCCTTTTTGGCGGTGCTAGATACCTATGAACCCGCCGCCGGCACCCTGAGTTTGCTGCTTACCAGCGATGAAGAGGGCCCCGCCTGTCACGGCATCAAAAAAATGGTGCCCTGGATGACAGCCCACGCATCGGACCGCTTTCCCCCTGACCTTTGTTTGGTGGGAGAACCCACCAGTGATGTGTTTATTGGTGATAGCCTCAAAATTGGACGCCGTGGCAGCCTGACGGGCACATTAACGGTTCGGGGGGAAAGCGCGCATATCGCCTATCCTGAGAAAGGGGTTAACCCCCTCCCCTCATTGCTAGCTGCTTTGCATCACCTGCATCACGAACTGCCTCAACGATTGGGGGCGTCCGCTTCTCTCTCACCCAACCCACCAAACACCACCACACCCACGAAAGCAAAGGAAGCAAAGGTGACCCCCGCAGGCAACACATGTTATCTCGATGAAGGGTATGGACCGTTTGCGCCCTCTCACTTCACCCTCACGGGCCTTGAAAGCGATACGCGCGTGATGAACATGCCGCCCTCTGAAGGCACCGCCCACTTTGGCATACGTTTTAACCCACACCATCAAGGAAGTGCTCTTAAACGACATATTCGCGACATTGTATCGCACGTGCTTCCTGAGAATTATGACCTCTCGTTATCCCTTCACGGCGAAGCTGACCTTGTGCGCGATGAAAAGACGATTTCTTTGCTAAGCCACGCCATCAAAAACATCACCCACAAAGACCCGAAGCTGATCACAAACGGGGGCACAAGCGATGGACGCTTTTTCACCAACCTATGCCCTGCCATCGAGCTGGGCCTTAAGTGCGACACCATGCACCAAGTCAATGAACGCGTGCCGTTAGACGACCTGGCGACGCTCAGCACCCTTTACACCTCGGTGCTATCATCCTTTTTTGACAATGAGGTAGCCTCCTCTAACACGGCGACCGCTTTTTCAAGCTCTTGATCTGAAAGCGTGTCAAGGGACCACAAAGGGTGAGACGCCTTAGCTTCGCGGAAAAAACCCTTCTCTTTTCCGATCAGTTCTTTCGCTTTCAAGGCTGCAGCAAAATTCCCCGCCAAAAGGGCGGCCTGAAAAAGCATATCAAGATCATGAGAAAATTTTTCACGGACACCACCAGAAAATTTAACAATGCGCGCTGGGCCGCGCTGATTCTTTTTTGTAGGTGCGATCATGGGAAGGTCATATGCGTGATGACTCTTGACCTCAAGATACAGGATGCTAGGATAAAAAGGTAGAGAATTAACCTTTTGCAAGGTTTTTTTTTCTAGATTTTGCTAGGATTTAAGAAGAATTTTTGTGCTTCCCATTATTTTTCCCTATGCTGTCTGTGGACATTGTGTGACCTTGCTATTGACGTTGCAAACGATGTGGTGCCCCGTGGGCGAAGATTTCTCTGGTGAGACAATCTTATTGTGATTATCTTGTTTTTTGTTGTGGGCGGGCTTTGCCTTTTCTCAGGGGTCTTATCTGCTGCTGAAACGTCCCTGACAGCTGCATCACGTATACGCCTTCACCAGCTTAACAACCAGGGCTTTGGCCATGCGGAAACAGCCCTTTCTTTACAAAAAAATATGACGCAGGTAATTGCCACCTTGTTGCTGGCCAACACGATGTCTCTCACCTCCCTCACCGCACTGGCCACCACCCTTTTTACCCAATGGATGGGTGAAGTGGGTGTGTTCTATGCCGCCCTCTTGCTGAGCGCTTTTATCACGATCTATCTTGAGGTCTTGCCCAAAATCTTTGTTTTTTCCAGGGCTGAGCGTGTGTCCATGGGGTTGGCGCCCTTTGTTTCTGTATTGGTGAAGGTCTTTAAGCCCCTCACACGGCTCGTAGACAGCTTAGCGCACATGTCGCTTAAAATCTTTGGGTTCTCCACGCAAAAAGGAGCAACACAGCTGCTGGGCCTTGAAGAGCTGCGCGGCGCCATTGATCTTTACCACCCCACAGATGGCACATCCAATGAACGGGTGATGCTGAAAAACATTCTGGATCTCACGCAAGTCACCGTATCAGAGGTGATGATTCACCGCAACCACATGTTTAGCTTGAATAAAAAGCTTGAAACAAAAAAATTGATCTCACGCGCCTTGGGTTCGCCCTTTACGCGTATCCCTTTATGGCAGGGTGACCCCGAAACCATTGTGGGACTTTTGCACATCAAAGCACTGGCACGGGCCCTGGAAAAAGAACCTGAAGAGCCTGTGGATATCAGCAAAATTCAAACAGAACCTTGGTTCATCCCTGAAACCACAACCCTCACCGACCAGCTACGAGCTTTTAAAGAAAGGCGCGAGCATTTCTCATTTGTGGTCAATGAATATGGCGCCCTTACCGGCATGGTCACCTTAGAGGATATCTTGGAAGAGATTGTAGGCGACATTCAGGACGAACACGATGCCCCCATTGCCGGCGTCACGCCCTTGGCAAAGAACCGGTTTCTTGTGGATGGCAGCATGACCTTACGTGATTTAAGCCGTAATCATGGGTGGCACTTTTCAGACACCAAACCCACCACGCTGGCTGGCCTTATCCTTGACATTGCGGGCTATATCCCTAAAACCCGTCAGACGTTTCACGTAGACCACTTTTCCATCAAGGTGGTAGAAAAACGGCGCAATCAAATCACCCGGCTTGAGGTGACACTCCACCCCACCCATGCGAGCAACCACCAAGACAAAGCAACCTAGGCAACCAATCTACAACGCTTTTTTTGTCAAAAATAAAGCGTTTTATGAGACAGTCCACCTGACTTTCCTCATGTCCTACGTGTGTCTCTATGTCTGTTTGCCAAGAAGTAACTTCCTTGCGAGAAGCCTCTCAAAATCCTGTAAGCGGGTTCACACAAACAGAAGACACAGATGATTTTGATTTTGAATCCAGTTTCTCCCTATTCCTCCACACTTTTCAGACGAATCCTGACACACGCGCACCTGGATCGCTCCCCCCTGAAAAAACCCAGGAGCTAAGCCAGGAAACTGTGCCTTCTGATACGCAAACATATGAAGAAAAAGGCTCTTCTGAAATCGCCTCTCCTCTCTTAGTTGCGCGCGCGTCAAGCCAAAACACACCCCACAAGGCCCACGAGCAAGCCTTTCTTCCCCCCACTTTCTCAGAGCCAAGCCGTGAAACGATGGATCATCCGCCTTCTGTGAATCCACAGGATAGGTCTGTCAATCAAGACACCGCCCCAAGGGTTACCGAACGCGCTTTAGAAAGCACTCCGCTAGACAAGGAAGGAACGGCCCCGTCACAAAAGTCGTCTAAACCCTTGGCCAGTGTCTCAAGGCTGTTTTCGCCAGAAGCTGGCGCTGCTATCACCATACCCACAGTGTCTACAACACCGCCCCTCGTGTCTGCGGCCTCGATTTCGCCCTCCTTTTTGTTGAGCCAAGTCACCACAGCACTTCAAGGTGTGACCCATACAAGCCCGAGTGAGAACACCACCCTTGAGCTGACCCTTATTCCCCAAGAGCTGGGCCGTTTAACCATTGAAATGAACTTTGAGGGGCCGAACATGGAAGCCCTGTTTCACGGCAACACACACACGCTGCAGCTTTTGAAAACCCATCAACACCTTTTGATCGAAACGCTGTCTCATCAAGGCATTTCTGTGAAGAATCAAGGCCTTTCCTTTGGCAAAAACAATGATCCTGAACGCGAAACACCGCAGCCTGATCCCCCGCCTTCTGCGCCCTGGCTAGGCAAAAAAGCTGTAGGCGCCCTTTATCAACGACTCAAAGAAGGAATTTTTGCATGACCCCGCCACCCCCTTTAGCGGCCACCTCACCTGCGGCCTCCCAAGCGTTTTCCTCACCTCTTGAAGTGTGGGCCCACACGCAGCAAGCCAAACCCCATGGTGAGGCTGACAGTGCGCAAAAAAACAGCACCGAGCTATTTATGGCGATGCTTAAAAGCGTATCGAGCAACCCGTTAGGAGACACAGATCCCTCCAAAGGCATGCAGATCATCCAAGATATGATTCGTACCCAAGCCTCTATCAAAGAGGGCGAGCGGCTGAAAGACATGGTTCAGGCTTTGCAAGACAACAACCGCCTTCAGGCTGCCAATTTGGTGGGCAAGAGCGGGCAATTCTATACCAACAGCTTTTCTGTCAGCGCCAGTCACAAAGATGCTGTCTCTTATGAAGTGCCTGAAGGATCTCACCTTAAAGGCGTGGTGATTGATGTGTTTAATGGCTATGGGCAAAAGATTCAGCAATTGTCAGGCCCGGCCACCGATGGATTGCACACCCTCGATTCTTTGGTCAACACATTGCCTGAGGGGCGCTATCATCTTCAGGTATCCGGCACCTCTCATGACGATCGCGCGGTGGCGTTATCACCTCTGGTCACATCAAAGCTCACCCGCGTGGTGTTTGAAGGCGGCAAAATCTGGGCTGGCTCTTCGTCAAGCCAGCTGTTTCCTTTGGAAAACCTGAAAGGGCTTGCCCCTCACAGCGCCGCCATTCCATCGATTTTAGAAGGAGCCCTTGCCCATGCCAACATCACCTAACGAGATTGTTCGCTCTGTCCCCGCCTTTTGTACCCAAGGTGACGCCTCAGATATCTCTGCCACAGGCATGGATGTGTATGAAGAAGGCGTAGCTCACTTTGCCAAGCATTTGGCGAATGTAGAAACCATTGGGTATATGCACGACAACTTGTGCCACCTGACCAATGGTCCCCATGGTGAAACCGTGCGCGGTGTGGAAATGAACAATTTTGATGTGAGTGCCAGAGGTCCGATGCGCCATACTGAACGTGAGCTCGACATCGGCGTGCGCGGCCGTGGGTTTTTGTTGGTGGATGCGTCAGGCAGCGCGGATGAAAGCACCGACACCCTTCCGTGCGCCAAAACCACCGGCAGCTTTCAGGTGGATGCCAGCGGCTATGTCTATGACGAAGGGGGCAACACCTTGCTGGGCAAGAAAATTAACAATGATGGCAGTGTGGATCCCTGTAGCCTCATGTCTGATCTCGATCGCGTGAAAATGCCCATGACCTTTAACCAGGCCGATGCCACCGAAAATGTCAGATTCAACGGCATTTTACCTGCTGATAACGTGTCTCTTGGCGACACCCATGAAAGCGCTGTGGATGTGGCAGATTCACTCGGGGTAGGTCACCAATTTCGCTTTACCTGGACTTTTTTGGCCCCGCGCGTGTGGCAAATGACCCTTCAAGACTCCACCAACACACCGGTGTTTCAAGAGACCAATGGTGGTGACTCATGGGTCGATAGCAACAATGCCGATGGCCTTTTTGCCACCCGAGGTGGCGCTGTGGTGCACTTTACAGAAAATGGGGATTATAGCGGCGCTGTGGCAGCCGCAGATGCCAATTATGTGGCGTGGGATGATGCCTTGCGTGCCTATGAAGCAGCGAAGACCGTAAACGACCATGCCATCACCTTATTAGACACCAACCCCACCATGACCAAAGCTGATTTTGACGCTCAAATTGCGGCCTTTGCTCTCGCCACTTATCCTGCCAAAAATCTGGCTGTTGCAGATACCATTGAATATACATCCTCTCAAGACATTGTGGGGGACTTGACGGGCGTTGCCGGGGCAGTTGGGGTTGGAGGGCCCTTTGTAGATGTGGATGCCATCAAAACAGCCGGCACGACAGACATCACAGGCAAACAAACAACCCTTGGTAACACATGGAACACCCTGTCTCCTCAATTCACACCTCAAAGCATGCCGCCTAAGGTGTTTGCCCAAGGCTGGCTCAACAGCGAAGGGGTACCTGTGGGTTCAGCGGACAGCACCATTGCCCTGGATCCCAGCACCATGGCTCTTTCTGGCAACCAATATCAACTGCAAACGCCTGAACAAGATGGGCGCATGGCCGCGCCTTTCAAGGGCATCAACATCAGCGATACGGGGGTGATTTCTTCCGAATTTTTTGGTCAAGACCCCAAACCTGAATGGCAGTTGTTTCTGGTGAACTTTCCCAATAACAACGCCATGGAACAACATGGAAGAAACCTGCTGCTTCCCACCACTGAGTGCGGCGATCCTTATGTGCTTTCCACTCCGCTCACCTCCAATTTGGGGGCCACGCAGGCCAAATCCCTTGTGACATCCAATGTGGACGATACCAAGACCATGCTGGGGAGCCAAAAAATGTCAATGGCCACACAAATGAACACCACGGTGTTCAAAATCGCGGTGGATCTTGACAAGTTCATTATTGGCATGATCTCACAAACAGCGTAACCCTTCCCCGAACAAAAAATACACCTAAATCAGAAATTTATCTTAATCTATTGTTTTTTTTTGGAAAAAATGAAACAGTGACGGGTAATAGAAATTCTTTTCATGAATGCATGAAAAATTCTTACCTCTCGTGGGTTTTTTTATTTTTTTTCGGCGGCATCGTGGCCGTGGGCGGCGAACGCGTCTATAAGGCCTGTTGGTGGCGCATGCGCAACGCGGCAGAGATGGCGCGCATTCACAATTGGGACGCCTATATCCCTGAAAATGATCCAACCTTGAGTCGGCGCATCGGGGCCGCCCTGCTGCCCAAAACCCAGGCAACAAAGCTTTACGTAACCCTTACCGTGCTCACACGCATTTTTGATAACCACGATGTCACGTGGTGGGCCTGTGGTGGCACACTGCTTGGCGCTATCCGAAATGGCGGCATCATCCCAACCGATGATGATATCGATATCTGTATTCTTGAGCAGGATTTACCTAAGTTAGAAAAGGCACGTGCAGACTTGAAGAAAAAGGGCTTCGATCTCTCCACTCAGGGCAATAAGCTTACAATTAAATCCATCACCAATCCACAGGACGGTTATTTAGCCCTGGACTTGTTTGTGATGAAAGAGGTGGTACGTGACGGTAAGCACGAGATTGTGCTGAGCTCACCCGAGGACGAAAAAATGTGGCCCACCTTTCGTTTTGAAAAAAAATACATGTTTCCTCTCAAAAAAGTGCCTTTTGGCCCCACACAGGTGTGGGTGCCCCGTGTACCCTACCCACACTTGGACAAATATTACAAAAACTGGAACAGCGTGATGTATGTGTGGAACCACGGCCATCCCTTCCCTCCTTTTTATATGACCATCACGCCCGAGCTGCGCAAACCTGCCCCCTGGTGTGAAGACGCGTTTTCTGCAGGCATGGAAACGCCGCAATAACCAAAAGCTCCTCAAGCGGTTCATATTTTTGCGACCAGGCATTTGCGCGAGCGCATGGAAAGAACGCCCTTAATACAAAAGGCCTGCTTTCCTGCGCCTTCTTTACCACTTTGCCAGAAAAGAAAAAGGAATTTTTTCTAGGAATCTGGCACTCTCTGTGATAGAGTGCCAACGTTAAAGGAAAATTAAGCGAGGAGATCATTCATGGCATCAATGAAGCTGCGTCCTCTGGCCGATCGCGTTCTTGTCAAGCGCGTTGAGGCGGAGGGAAAAACCAAAGGTGGTATCATCATCCCTGACAACGCCAAAGAAAAACCCATGGAGGGTGAAGTGGTGGCTGTGGGCACCGGCGCTCGATCTGAGGGTGGTCAAATCATCCCATTAGAGCTCAAGGTTGGTGATCGCGTTCTTTTTGGCAAGTGGTCAGGCACCGAAGTCAAGCTGAACGGCGATGAGGAATTCATGATTATGAAAGAGTCCGACGTGATGGGCATTTTTAGTCAGGCAAGCTGAGGAGATAGAACACAATGGCAACAAAAAACGTAGAATTTGGCGGCAGAGCCCGCGACAAGATTGCTAAGGGCGCCAACACCCTGGCCAACGCCGTCAAGGTGACCTTAGGACCCAAAGGCCGCAATGTGGTGCTGCAAAAATCATTCGGCGCCCCCCGCATCACCAAAGATGGTGTGACAGTGGCCCGGGATATTGAGCTTTATGATGCTTTTGAGGACATGGGCGCAAAGATGTTGCGTGAAGTCGCCTCGAAAACGTCCGATGTGGGCGGTGACGGCACCACCACAGCCACGGTGCTGGCCCAAGCCATTCTTACCGAAAGCAACAAAACGGTGGCGGCCGGCATGAATCCCATGGATCTTAAGCGCGGCATTGACGCCGCTGTAAGCGCCATCACGGCAGAGCTTGACAAAAACAAGGTCGCCATCAAAGGCGATTTTGAAAAAATTGCCCAGGTGGGCACCATTTCCGCCAACGGCGAGAGTGAAATCGGCAACATGATTGCTGAGGCCATGAAGCGCGTGGGCGATGAAGGTGTGATTACGGTGGAAGAGGCAAAATCCCTTCATACAGAACTTGATGTTGTGGAAGGCATGCAATTTGATCGGGGCTATGTGTCACCTTATTTTGTGACCAACACAGAGAAAATGTCCATTGAGCTGGAAAATCCTTTCATTCTTATTTATGAAAAGAAAATCTCCACCATTCAGTCCATCGTGCCGATCCTTGAGGCTGTGAACCAAGCTTCGGGGCGTCCGTTGTTGATTATTGCCGAAGACGTGGAGGGAGAAGCCCTGGCCACCTTGGTGGTGAACAAATTGCGCATCGGCCTGAAAGTGGCAGCGGTGAAGGCCCCGGGCTTTGGGGATCGCCGGAAAGCTATGCTTGAAGATTTGGCGGTGTTGACGGGCGGCGAGCTGGTCTCGGAAGAGACAGGCGTTAAGCTCGAGAATGTCACCCTGGCCATGCTGGGGCAAGCCAAGCGCGTGCTGATCAACAAAGATGAAACCACCATCATCGAAGGCGGTGTGGGTCAAACCAAAGATCACATTGAAGCTCGCTGCAATCAAATCCGCGCACAGGTTGAGGAGAGCACCTCAGATTATGATCGCGAAAAGCTGCAAGAGCGTTTGGCCAAATTGGCCGGCGGTGTGGCGGTCATTCGTGTGGGCGGCGCCACGGAAGTGGAAGTGAAAGAGCGGAAAGATCGTGTGGATGACGCGGTGGAAGCCACAAAAGCTGCGGTGGAAGAAGGCATTGTGGCCGGCGGCGGCACAGCCCTCTTGGTGGCCGGACGGGTGCTTGACGGTGTGGCCACTGAAAATGCAGATCAAAAGGCCGGATTGGACATCGTCTCACGCGCCGTACAGGCCCCTGCGCGCCAGATTGCCACAAACGCCGGTAAAGAAGACTCGATCATCGTCAACGCCGTGTTGACGAAGAATGAGATCAACTTTGGTTATGATGCGCAAAACGACACCTATGGCGATATGCTCAAAATGGGCATTATTGACCCCAAAAAAGTGACACGTTCCGCGCTTCAAAACGCAGCCTCCATTTCCTCCCTGATTGCCACCACGGAAGTGGCCATTGCGGACAGGCCTGAAAAGGCTGAAGCCGCATCGGCGCCCCGTGATCCTGGCATGGGCGGCATGGGTGGCATGGGCGGCATGAGCATGGGTGGCGGCATGGGCGGTTTCTAACCCTCGGCTCCAAGGGCTCGCCCCTACGGGGGTTGGGCCCCTTACCTAGCTTCTTTGCTAACCTAGCCTAGCTAAGTTTAAGAGGTCTGCTGCACCAAGGCAGGCCTCTTTTTTTATACAGCCTCTTTTTGCCCCCCCTTCAAAACGCCTCTTCGTAAGACCTCTTGGCTAGATAACGCCCACTTGTTAGCACGTTGTCGCCTATCTTTTTATGAGTCATTCCTTTTGTGCTCTCTCCCTTTATGAGCTGGGGCCTCTTGCTTTTCACTGCGCCCCCCTTACAATCTGCAGGCCTGTCACCTTTTATCATGCCCTCTTTTGAGCGCTCGCCTTGTGCTCTGTGAGACAAATCTGTGGAACGCCCCTTTGTTGACAAACGTTATCGTCTCCTTTGATCTCTCCTTTTACAATCTATGAATCTATCGTCTTTTGGCTGACCTTTTTCTGGCTGATCTCGCTTCTGAACATCTTTTGATCATCTTCTTTTTTTAACATCTCATGCGTGCATACAACAATTTGTCTCTCACCCCTGCGTCCCAATCTTGACTTTTTGACAAAAAATGACATAATATCAAATAATTAATGGAAGAGGATGATCCCATGCGCATCGCGGCTTTTTTTCTGTAGATGGGTTTTATGGGCAACCTGATGGCCCCTCCCGCGCCAGACGAAGGCCCCGCTGAAGAGAACCGCGTCTTACAAGGCACCCATTCTTTCACTGAAAAATATCTCGATAAGAGCGTCGCCCCAATGCTTGAGTGTGCTTATGCTATAAAATGTATAGATGAGCTCAACGCAATCCAGAACAAATTTTCTGAGCACCAAAAAGTAATAGATGAGGCCGTCGCCTCTGTGAAAGATCCGAGCATGATCTTACCGACACTTGATGATTCGACAGCACATACTCTCAAAAAACTTCTTAACGATCTCAAAAAACTTCTTAACGATCCGATAAATAGCCTAGACCACGCACAAAATTACCTTTCCAGCCGGATAGAGAGTCTTTCTAAAATGCCAAACATAATAGGACTCATTCTTCCTATCATCAACGAGGTCGCTCATGATTTCTCTGAAATAACTGATGATGCTATTGCTTATTTTGCTACAATACAACCTGTGGTGAACGACCTCAAACTAAGGCGTGACAACGAAGAGTTGACGCCTGATACGCCCATCTTCAACATCCCCTACCATCCTGAAAATCCAAACTATGACAACCTCACCACAGTTGTGCGTTTATGTGGCAGTCATCATGCCATGATCGAAACCCGTGATGAGCAAGGTCGCTATGCGTGGTTTGCCGTTTTCTCTTTTGATCCAGAAACAGGGGATTGGAGGTCGCGTCCCACAGAGCCGGTTCCCTCAAAAGTTGAGATATCAATGCATTGCGCCCCAAATTATGCCGATGAAGACAGGGTTTATGGTGATGATAACGAACAATACACTGATCCGAAAAAAACGTTCATTGAATCTTCTGCCCTTCTGCGTGGACATATCGATCTATTGCGCCCTTCCTGCACCTCTTTTGACATAAACCAAGAAGCCCACTATCCTTTCCTGAGAGCCAGCGTCTTGGAATGGACGCTTAACAGCCCTGTCACCATCCATCGTTTTTTTCATGAGCTGGAAAGCCTGCGTTTTGATGATCACACCTTTCCGCCCTACATTTCAGACAGAGCCTATCCTGCACACAAGAAGTTCGCCCTCAATCATGAGGCCTTTTTCTTGGCATTGCTGCAGAAATTTTTGCCTATCGAAGAAATTGGCCCCTTTCCTGAGACGTATTTTTCTCCCTATCCGCAGGTCAAGGGGTGGTTAGGGACAGCTGAGCAATACCTGAATCCCTTCTTAAGACGCTTCTTAGGCGATTCCTTGCGAGAGGAACCAGCCCCCACATGCGAAAGGATGGTAGAACACCTATACCGATCAAAATCGCAACCTCTTCCCTCACCTCGCTTTGTCTTGAAACGCACAAGCAGGTGTGAAGAGTTTGTGAGTTGTGCACAAATGATACTTTTCGACATGTATCGCATACATCCTTTGAAGTATGCGAGCTCGAAGGTAAGAGCAGGATGCGGTGGTAAACCCTCAGAGAAAATCATTATGAAACATTTTCCCTGTGTGGCTTATCGGTTGCTGGAAGAAGAAGACAGCTATACACAACCTAACAAGGCATCACCCGGTCAACCATCAGCATGCCCAAATCCGGGCGCATAGGTCAGATCTGCCTCAATCCAGGCGCCTCAATCTTTGGGGGCACGCTTAGCGGGGCGTCCCCCTCAGCATAGCATGTGTGCTTTTTATGCCTCAAAAAAAACAGATTGTTGTGGCCTGCTGTGATCTTTATTTCTTTTTTAAGAACCCACGATTGACTTGCCAAAAAAAATGCCATAGAGTCAACATTGACAAATACATTATTGGAAAAAACGCTTTTCTGGGTGCAACCCTTTCTTTTTTATCCAAAAAAAAACAAGAAAATAAATTTTTTACATTTAGTTTTTGTTTATAATAACAGAAAGTGCCAATAAAGTGTTTTTTATATAAAAGAAGAGCGTGCATGTTGAAGCGCCTTTTGTTTCCTACCTTCATCTTTCTCCTTGGGGGCGCCCTCACCATGACGGGCGACCGGCTTTACAAAAAGTGGAACCGGGTGCGCTTTCATAAGACCGCGGATGCCTCACCTCCTTTGGACACGCGGAGCAAGGTTCTGGCATCGCAAACCTCTCCTGACCTGGCGCACGACATTTATCAATTGATGCACATCACCCACGAGGTTTTTGACGCACTCCACATCACCTATTGGGCGGACGGAGGAACATTATTAGGCGCGGTGCGCAATGCAGGTCTGATTTTAACAGATGATGATGTGGATCTGGCGATTTTGCACAAAGATGAACCCAAGCTTATGAACGAGGTGAAGCGCCACCTAGAAGCCCGCGGCTGCACCATCATTACCGTTGAGCCGTGCTATAAAATATGTTTTATCAAAGACCTGAAGGTGAACCCACAAAGCAAAGGTGAGGCCGATCGTTATCTAGAGCCGACCACAGGTGTTGACATCTTCCCCATGCAAGAGGCAACGCCGGGCATCTATACCTACAGCAACGCCCACGCGGACGCCTTATGGTCAGGCACAAACTTTTATCATAAGCGTCACGTCTTTCCCTTACAGAAAAAACCGTTTGGGCCTTTGATGATTTTTGTGCCCTATGATCCCTATCCTCATCTAGATTTATCTTATCCAGGCTGGAACACGCACGCTTATATTTCAAATTACCATAAGCCGGGTAACCCCATTGAGCCCTTCACGGTGCCCCTCACGCCTGAGCTCCGCAAACCAGCCCCTTGGCGGGCAGGGTTTGAGTATATCCCCGGCCAAAAAGCACCCATGCCGCCCAAGGTAGACATCGCGCGGGATTTTCCTCACGAGCCACAACCACAGGGCTAGCGACGAATCACGAAAGGCGTGGCGGCAATCATCACCACGATCCCTATGACAAACGTGCCACTCACTACCTCTCCTAAAAAGAGAACACCAAACAGGGCACTGATGGCAAAACGCCACAAGCTGAGCGGGGCCAACACATTCAGGTCTGTCAAAGACAAGGCTTTGGCCAACGACCATTGCGCGATCCACTCAATGGCGCCAATCAGCAATAAAAAAAGCCATTCCTCCCTTGTGGGCATCGACCAGGTCAGGGCCGCTGCCGCCCCAATAAACAGGCTATTCAGCCCCAGCAAAGAAAGGGTAGCATCATAGGGCGGCACACTGACCAGCATTTTCTTGGCAGCCACATTGGCGCCCACATAGCCCACAATAAACACCACGGGCAACAACCACGCTTCAAGCGGGGTGCCTTGATGGTGGAACTGGGCCGACCACACTTCTTGACGAATCAGGATTGGCGCGGCCAACAAAAGAAGGCACAAGGCACCAAAACGTGCCCGCGTGGTGGTTTCTTTCAACAACCACAGGGCCGCGAGAAACGTGACCAGGGGTGCCATCAAGCGAAAAGACACCGCAATGCTTAAGGGATAAATGCGCAGCGCACAAAACCACCCTAAAAACGCCAAGCTGGCCATCATGCTGCGCGCCACGGCCCACAAGGGCGCACGGGTGATCACAGACGCGCAAAACGACCGCGGCGATCTGATGTGCCAAAGGGCGAGCCCCAAAAACGGCACCCCCACCTGAAAAAAAGCCACCACGCTGGGCGATAAGTGCGTGCCCTTCTTTTGCATCCAACACGCCAACATAGAAATCACCGCAAAGCACGTCGTGGACACAAATTTCCAAAACACGCCCCATAAATTTTCATAGCGTACGCCTGAGAATGTATGTGTGAAAGAGCGGGTGAAGGGGGTGAAAAACGTCAAGAAAGTCTGCGCAACGGATGTCTATTGTCAATTCTTACCTATTCTTCTACGCTAGAGAAGTAAAGATGTCATCCCCCCACCAAGGAGCTTTGTTTGACCAAGACGTCACCCGATCCGAGCGCCCGTCGCGCCGACCTTAAAAAGCGCACATCATCGCGGCTTATGTTTGTGCAGGCGCTCTATCAGTCCGAATATAGTGAAGACAGCCTCCATGTATTGGGTAAGGATTTTTGTGAAGATCCATTAAAGTCTTTTTTGGTGGACGAAGGCATTGTGGCAGACCCGGCCTATTTTAAAGAACTACTTTCTGTGTTTGAACACGATATTCATCTTTTTGATGAGCGGATTAAGAGTTTTTTAACTTTACCTTGGCATTTTGAGCGTCTTGAACCCATTCTTCTTTCGATTTTACGTGCTGGATCTGCTGAACTTTTTTCCATGAAGGATGTCCCTGAGCAACTCATTATCAATGAATATGTCACGCTGGCCCACGGTTTTTTTCATCAAAAAGAGCCAGCTTTGGTGCACACGATTTTGGACAAAATGGCGCAGCTTTTTCGTTCTCCCGGCAAGACACCTTAACCTCCTCCTGATTGCCTTCTTGTGGATGACTGGCCCTGCTTTAATCATTGCTCAGGAAACAAAGCTTGAAAACCGCAACCCCAGCGTCGGCAAGGTTCATATACAAAACCACGCCGTGGTAGACAAGGCACCCTTCTTTCTTTTCAAACCCTTTCGCGTCATGGTGCTCAGTGATAAAGGGCCCATCGCCATTTTACGCGCTGACGTCATTGTGGAAACGCATAACGAAGCATCGAAGAAAAAGCTGGAAAAATTTTTACCCCGCATTTATAGTCGGCTCTTAGAAGATTTTTATGGCCTGGCCTATCTTTTGTGGGGATCAGGCTATCATCCCGACCTTATGTCTATTAAAAACCGCGCAGAACGCCTGGTGCGGAAAGAGGTTCATGAGGATCTGGTGCGCGACGTTTTTGTGCAAAAAGTGTTCATCAAACCCATGCCGCCCGTGCGCAATGACAAGGCCTTCTGATAAAATCGTTACTTTATAACCAAAAAACCAACAAATAAGACATCCAAACTTTTTTGTGAGAAGAATGCTTGTTTTCTTAAGTAAGGTTTATCTATGCGTTTTTTGTGCCTTGTACTGGCCCTATGCGGCAGTATGTCACCTCTGTTGGCAAAAGAGAGCTTTCAGCAAGGGGAAGAGAGTTTCTCTTCTGCATTAGCAAGATATGGCCGGCGCTCTGTTTCTGGATTCTTATCAAAAATCAAAAGGTATGAATCGTTTTCTACACAAAAGACATACGATAACCCATCCGAACACGATAAACCATCTGAGGCACCACGCTTAAGAAAGAAGCCTACCACCGAAGCTAGGTCATCATTTCAGTCTATGGGAGAGCGTCTTCGCCGATCCTCGTTTCGCCTCTCTTCCTTCAGCTTCAAGAAAAAGCGTACTCCCAGTCAATCATCTGAAGATAGCGATGATTCTAGTCGCGGGTCTTTGACCTCCATAGACAAGCTTTCTCCGTCCCCAAATTATAGTGATATGTCTTGTGCCACAAGCATGGCCGAAGATGTTGGCTCTCTGGTGTCCTCATCCCGCAACCGTGATTATGACGACTCTGAAGACAAGGCATCGCCAGGCAGGCCTTCATCTTCCCTTATACCTTCAATAAAACGACCCCTTCCCTTCACACTCTCTCTATACCAGAATACAGGCAGATTGAGAGCACAAGCGATTCGTCGCGTTCTCAATCAAGAGCGAGAAGAGCTCCTTCAAGCCTTGGCAGAACAACCTAACCAAGAGCCTCCACAGGTTTTTTCCAGCGGGAACGGTACGTTTGTCACGCGGTCTGGTCAGCTTTGCACCCAAGATGGCGAGGTTTTAGAAGGGCTGCTTTTTTATAACGTCTTACAAAAAACATGGGATTCTCCAGAAGCATACAATCTGTGGGCACAAGAGCAGAAAGAACAAAAACATTGCCCTCACGATGAGACAGATCATCATGCGTTGCCATCTGCTTTATCAACTACGAAGCTTCAATCAGAGGCAAAAAGCGTTCTCCTTGAAGAGGACGGTTACCTTGTCCCCAGTGCCCTTGACCTCAAAAGCGTGGCGCACACCATAGAAGCAGAGGATGGATATCTCGCACCCAACGTTTCTTCCCCGCAAAGACATGTACCAAACCTGGAAGCACAAGACTACCCTCACCTGCCAAAGACTTCATCAGATGAATCACCAAACGCGTCTCTTCAGCGACTTCGTGATGAACTCCTTGATCTTATGAAATGCTTAAATTAGATCGTCTCTTGACTGATAGATAAAGAAGAGGGTTGAACCCTTCTGACCCCTTTAAGGAAAAGCCCTTTTCACAAACCATACGCCACGTTTAGGACACATCCTTTAAAGGATGACAAATCCCAAGGAACTTCGTGTTACCTGACGTCATTGTTTGTAGCCTAGCACAGACAGCGCTGGCAACCACGCGCGTAATGAGGATGCAAGACGCTTCGATGCAAGATGTTTCTCTTGATATTTTTCCCTAACCTTCTTGCAGGCTCCGCTTGCTTTTGTTGCCTCTTTTTATCGAATTTTTGATTAATTTAGATAAAATTGTTGATTTCAAGGGATGGTCCCTATATCATTGTTTAAAAAGCATTTTACGAGGTTGCTATGTCCACAAAATCAACACGACCCATTTTTGTTGGTCTCTTTTATGCTGGTTTCACCGTTGCCAGCCTTGTTTTTCTTATGTCTGTGGCCAGCATTTTTCGTGCGGCCTGTATAGATTGGGGATGGGTCACCTATCCACCCACTCTCAGCTTTTTTGGCGGAGTATCAACCTCTGTCTATCCAGGCGCGCTGATCACCGCCTCTTTGGTGCTGCTTGTGTTGATGGCGTTAGAAACAACGTTTCTCAAACAAAAGCGCATACCCTTTGATGCACCGGCGCGTCTTTATTGGTTTTATGGTTTGGGATTTGTGTGCGTGGCCTATGGCGCTTTTGAGATCGCAGGTCTACTCAACGATTATTTTTACCACCACCCTCTCTTGCTTTCTCACACGATACGTGTGGGCGTGATTCTTTTTGTGCTGGCCCATGGCATCGCCCTTGTCAGGCTTGAGACAGGTTCGCCTGACCGATTGATGTCTTTGGCTAAAGTGCGTGGATGGGTGGTCATGGTAGTCATGCTACTGGGGCTCTTTTTAACGTTTGTGATCCTCACACCTCAAAAAATAGCGCACAAACATAAAATGGATGCTCTGCTTCTTAGTAAAGTGATGCGCAATTATTTTTCAACCAACGAGGATGACGCCGCTCAGTAAGGCCCCTCACCCTCGAGGAAAAGAGAATTAAGTGTTTCTTCAGCAATCGTCCTTTATGATGCCTTGACCTCAGTGCGGCCCTATGCCTAACTGACGGGACAACAAACGCAAAGGCACCATGACAGCACTTAGCAAAACGCGAACGCGTGATGATACGGTCAAGCAAGAGTTGTGCTTGGCCTATCACATTTTAGCTCATCTTGGCCTTGATGATCACACCTACACCCACCTTTCCATGCGCGCTCCAGAGGGTGATTCATTCTATATCTATCCTTTTGGCCTTAGATTTGAAGAGGTGCAGCCCGATGTGCTGTTACGCATCTCTCTTGAGGGCGACATCTTGGAAGGCCATGAGCTTCACTATAACCAAACGGGCTATATCACCCACAAAGCGCTTTATGCGGCGCGCCCCGATGTGCAGGCCATTTTTCATCTCCACACCCCAGCCAGTGTGGCGGTGTCGACCACTCAAGACGGACTTTTGCCTCTCAGCCAATGGGCCCTCCATTTCTATAGGCGCGTGCGTTATCATGATTATGACGCCCTTCTTCTTTCCGATGCCCAAGGCGAAGCCATGGTCCGCGATATGGGGCAAGAACATGTGCTTTTTATGCGTCATCACGGTTTCATCACCACAGGACGCACCGCGGCTGAAGCCTTATTCTACACCTACCACCTTGAGCAAGCCTGCAAAACCCAGTGTTTGGCCAAGGGCATGAACGCGCCGCTCCGCTACCTTCAGGAAGATGTCTGCGCCAAAGCCAACGAGGTGTTGCTCGCTTTTGAAAAAGATTTAGGTAGGCGCGATTGGCACGCCTGGCAACGGGTGCTTGGTCACAAAATTAACAGCCAATAAAAAATCAATAAAAACAAATAAGATTCTTTTTTATATTTTAAAAAGATAATTTTATATTAAGTTAACTTATACTTTTATTTTATTTGGTATGTTAATCGTGAAAAAGTTTTTTTTATTGTGTTTTGTAAGTGCTTCATTGTCATGTGCTGGTCATTCTTTGCGCGCTGGATCGGATGATGATCTAGAGAGCGGTATCCCTCTCACGGCTCGATCCTCGGCGTCAGAAAACAGTGATGAAGCAGGTTCCTCTTCCCGCGCGCCTTCTCACTCTTTTTGGTTTCCTGCCACAAAAACCAAGCAGCTGGCCTGCCTTGGTTTTGCTTCCGCTGTTGGCCTTATTGTGGGCGCCCCTGTTGGAAGCGCTGTGACCTATATTGCCATGAGTGGGTCTTTGGCGTCCCTTGCTACCCTGTTTGCCAGCAATATTACCACATTCGCGCCTCTTGCCAGCAATATTACCACATTCGCGCCTCTTGCCAGCAATATTACCACATTCGCGCCTCTTGCCTCCACGACCCCCAGTTCCACCCTTGACCCCATGGCGGAAGCTAGAGAGTCACAGCGGTTGGTTACATGCCATCTCACTTACGGTCAGCTCCCCAAGGCGCTCACCTTTGAAGGCGCTGTATACCAACCGCACCAAACAACCCCTGAATGCGATGAAAAAGTGAATACAGACATGCTGGTTCCGCATCCAGGAACGACAAGAGTCCGTGACACATCCGATATGTGGGGTCAAAGGATGCTCGCCTTTTTCAAGACAGAGGTGGCAAGAAATCCATCCCTTGATCGTTTGGTTCGAGAGGAGGGGTTTGTCGGCAATATGCACTGGGTGCTATGCGCCTTTTCTTTTGAGGAAAAAGAGGAAATCAAAAAACACTTTCCTCTTGTGGCAAGAGCCATCGATCAGGGTTTTTCTTGCCCAGACAGAGGCTGCATAAGCCAAGGATAACCATCAACCTATCGTTTTGAGCGGAAAGACTCATGACACTGGACGCGCGGGGCCCATGCCCCCGTGCCCTTGGGTGAAGATGTGCCCTTCAAAGAGGTTCATCATTCATACGCCGATTATCTTGCCTCACAAAATCCACGATTCGGCTTTCTCTTACTTTACAAAGAAGGACACCATTTTAGCCTTTTAAAGAGAGAGGTGACTTTACTGTAAAATTGAGTATACAACCCATTTATACTAAAGGTTGTAAGACGCATACACAAAAACCACCCATAACATCGAAAAATTTTACAAAAAATATACAAAAAACTTTCTTTTTGGGCTTTTTTTATAGATAGTGTCCCCACGTTTTATTGTTTTTAAGGTTATTTTTGATGAGAAGACTTCTATTCTTTGCTCTTTCTTCTGTTGTTTTAGGACAAACCCCTGTTTTTGGCATGAACCAAGAAGGATCTGACCTCCTTATCCCAAACGGTCAGATGGCGATCGCAATGCCACCAGTCAGCTCCACCTCACCACTATCTAGCAATTGGGTCTTTAGCGATGACATGATGAAGATGCCAACCATGATGCATCGTCCCCTCAGGTCCCACCCTCTGACAATCCCACAGAAACACCACCCTCAGGGTTTTGCACCACAAGGAAAAAGGTGATCGTGGGGGTCACAGCCGCTGTCGCAGGGGGGATCACAGGTGTAGTTGCGTTGGTGAGGTTTTTATCTAAACAAGACCCTGACCTTGCGACCCTTTCTCGGGACCTCATCACCCCGGACACTTCTTCAAATATTGTCTCCCTTCATGGCCAATCGCATGACCGGCAGAGCTCTTTTGGTATGGATACGCTCACCACGAATGTGCTGACCGGTATCGAGACGATGCACGCACGCTATGGGGATACAGATCGAGAAGCGGATGAAGGCGCACTTTGGGGGGAGATAACCACCGCGCCCCATAACGAACAGCCAGAATCTGAAGGTTGCGCTGAGCATATCCCGACTGCGTTACGCGCCCACGTGCACCCGCTTGTGAACAACATGATAAGCAATCCCGCGCATGCAAGACGTGACTGTCATCTGCTTTTTGGCATCACATCCCTAACACCAGAGGGACGGTTTGACCCCACCTTCGATGTGCCAGGATTTCAGGCCTCCCTCAAGAAGATGCTGACGTGCCAGGGCCTTTCGTGTGATGGTGTGCTGGATGAAAACCTGATTATCCCCACGCCGACTGGTGTGATGCCCACGTGTAGATGGGAAAATTTAGGTGATTTTTTCAAATATGGTTATGGCAGCTCTTGTTACAGATCTTTGCTCAAGAAATATCCTGCCGCGCAAGATGTAGCCGATAAGAAAGCCTTTGTGTGTTGGTTGCACTGGGCGATGCACGTGGTGCCCCATGATGACGCTGCGCCTTATGCGCTGGTGAAACAGATGCGGGTGTGCCCCTTCTGAGCCAGCAGGCTCTTCACGGGCAAGCACGGCTTGATCATGTTTTTGCTGCGCCGCCAGAGCTTGGATTTCAGCGCGCTGCTCTTGAGCCTCCTCAGCCGCCAGATCATGGACGCTGACAAGGTGGCCGTATTGCGCGTGCAAATTGCTATACTTATTCTGCAAAAGTTGATTTTCTGTGCGCATCGCGTCGCGCTCGTCTTCCAAAAAGGCAAGCCTTTCCTCCAGAATCTCAGGTCGCAAAACCTTGGCCAGCATTTGATCGATCTCTCGTTTGGGCACACGGTTTTCTGTCAACGCGGAAAGATAAGCGAGAGAAGGCGCCTCCGAAAGGCCTGTAGTGTTATCTCCCCTCACAGAAAACCCAAGGCTGTGGCACGCACTTTTTTGAAAAAGGGCACCAGGCGGACATAGCCTCAAAAAGGGAGGCCTTTCACCAAGCTTTTCACCAATCTGCGCAATAAACAGCGGAGAAGAGAAAGGAACGCGAAAACACGGGTTAACACGGCTCGAGCCAAGAGCTTTCGAAGGTAAGACGCGCGGGTGCGGGCGCGGGCGCCAGAAAAGTTATTAAGACGCCAAAGGATTAAGACGCCAAAGGATTAAGACGCCAAAGGATTAAGACGCCAAAGGATTAAGACGCCAAAGGATTAAGACGCCAGAGGTTCAATCGCCACAAAAGAGCGGCCCCGCCGTTTATAAAAATTCACCGCCCCTGACGTGAGCGCAAACAGGGTATGGTCTTTGCCCATCCCTACACCCGTGCCAGGATAAAACTTTGTGCCACGCTGACGAATCAAGATCCAACCGGGCAACACGCGGGTTCCACCAAAGGTTTTGACGCCCAGACGCCGACCCTTCGAATCACGACCGTTTTTTGAACTTCCACCTGCTTTCTTTTGTGCCATGTTTGCTCCTCAGCTAAGCATTGCCAGAACGATTGACGGATTGACCTTTCAGAAGGATATCACGCACACGCACCAACGTCATAGACTGACGATGACCGTTGAGACGACGATAGTTATTGCGGCGCTTTTTCTTAAAAACCAGCACTTTGTCTGTGCGAATGTTTTCCATCACATCGGCCTTAACCTCAGCGCCATCCACGTTGGGCGCGCCAATGTGTGTGTTTTTGCCATCATTCACCATCAACACGTGATCAAACACCACAGCGCCCTCGGCTTCTAACTTTTCCACAGACACCACATCGCCAGGCGATACGCGATACTGCTTTCCTCCGGTCACAACAACAGCAAACACAAGGCTCATCCTTTCTAAGGTTCAGCCTTTATGGTGTAAAAAAGCCACCCCCTTGTCAAGGCATCGCGCAAAAATCTTATGCACCCTGCCCGCTTGCACCTGTCCTTCTTTCTTCCCCCCTCAAAAACAGCTTCTTAAGTTTGAGGTGTTGTGTTGGTTGCGATTTTTTATAACGGATATATAGACATTTTTTGTTCGGGATATCGTTACTATGAAACACACCCTTATCATGGCCTTGGCCACCTCACTCTGCCTTCAATCCTTGGTCGCGCCTTCGCTGATGGCCGTTAAGAAAGAATATACCGTCATCGAGATGGAGAACATGACCCAACCACCTGCAGAACGACACCAAGGAGACCCTGCAGAGGTGCAACGCCTTCTTCAAGAAGCAAGAAACAGCGGTCAGCATAGCATTACGCTGCCTAATGGAAAAACACTCTCTACAAAAGAAGGCGCCAGAAAACAGAAGGCACACTGTGCAAGACTGCGTAACGCAATGCCAGAAAGCAGGAAGGGCCAGGTGCTGTGTGGCGTTGCCCTCGTAACTATCGCTATGGGGACCGCTGCTTGCATATACACCCCCTTACATCTGAAAGGATATGTGCCAGGAACACAGCCCTACACGCGAAGACAAGAGAAAACAAAAGGGACCCAACCAGAAAAGATGGACCCAAAGATAGCTCCGCAGGCGGCTTACCCAGAACGCTTTTTACCAAGCAATCTTCGCTGTGTGTCTGATGTGTTTGCACGGTCAGGCGTCAACGACACCATGCCTTATGCAGAACAGTTTCTTGAAACCTTTGACGGCAAACCTTTGTCGGAACATTGTCAACAGCCGGGCGTCAGTATGGCGCTGAGGTGGTGTGAACCAAAAGTGGATTGCTTGCCTCATCATGTGCGCTGCGCCAAGGATGCCGTGAGTGCTCCTGCGTTGAACCTTGTTGACCCCAACGATGATCTTGCCCCTGATGGTGAAAAGGTAGCCAAAGGGCTGGTCAATGTTGTGGATGCACCATCCAGTTTTTGTGGGCTGGACATAGGGATTGACGCCGTGCTTAACGGGTGTTTTGGTGCATCTTGTAAGGGGGTGTCCCCAGAGGCTGGATATCCCCAGGACTTTACGTCTTGTGCCACAGGCGTGGGGCTATCTGAAGGGGTGGTGCATCCTGCATCTTGGGCTGAGGATATACAGTTTTTGACAACCTTGAGTTCAGAGGCAAGACAGCCTTTTTGCTGGACAGCGCCTGGCAAGGCCGTGATCGAAAAATGCCTTAGCACGCCCTGCACATGGCAAGAACCCAAGATCACCATATCTTCCTCAGCTCCAGAGAGGTCGGGCCTTAACCTCATTCTTCATTATCCCGACAATTTGCCTCATCGTTTTATCCCTGTCTTTGAGAAAGCTGCCAGTCGTTGGGAAGGGCTCATTGATGGTGCAAGCGGTGCCCCCAATCCGTTGACCATGAATGTTAATGTGAGCGTGAAGGATCCTTATTGGCCTTCAGGCCCCGCACGTGGTGGCGCGCATGGCGCGGACTATCCAGGCACCCAGATTCCTCAACGTGGCGAGATTCTTTTAGAAAAAGCCTATCTCGATCCTTGGCAGCAAAAGGATCTTCTTGAGCCTGTTGTGATGCATGAGTTAGGTCATGTCCTTCTTCCCTTGCACCCTATACCATATGAAGAAGCCATAGCGAAGAATCAAACAGTAGAGGCGGGGGTCATTGCAATGAAAGGTCAAGATGGTCAATCGTATTGCTATTTTACAGGGCTTTTATCGAGTTTTTATTTTGAGGAACAAGAGGGTGATAAGCTCTTGGCCGATCATGACCCAAGAAAAGGCAATGGCTATATGCCTTCAGGGTGTGCCGGCCATCCGGATCGCGACATTCTCGTGAAGCTTGAGGGTTCTGCCAACGTGATGAATAATGCATGGGATGGTCCTTATGTGACCCGCTCCTTAGAGCATATATTGCGCGACCGCAATTATCAGACTAATGGACAGCAGGCAAGGAAATTGCACCCTGGTTATGTGAGCCATCAGCAAGGGCAAAAAACAACCCCTCCAAAAAAGCCATCCTCAGGCCGTAACCACCCTTTTGAGCGTATTACCTAAAACGGTCAGAGATACGCTTTGGACTTGATAAACGGGGGCTTTCTTTGCATTGGCAAGGGAAGCCCTTTCGCTGTGGCGTCAAGGTGAAGCGTTTGCATCGCAGATGTTTTATGTCAAAGTGGGGGGCAACATAGAGAGCAAAGCAATTAAACGTATGACAGATAAAAAAGCACTGATTTTTCCTGGGCAAGGATCGCAAAAAGTGGGCATGGGCCAGGCGTTGGTAACGCATTTCTCTGAAGCCGCCCAGGTTTTTGACGAAGTTGATGATGTGCTGGGGTATAAACTCTCAGCGATTTGCTTTGATGGCCCTGAAGATCGTTTGCGCCAAACCCATCATGCCCAACCAGCTCTGATGGCGGTTTCCATGGCGGTGGTGCGCGTGCTTGAGGCGCGCGGGGTTGATGTGTCTTCTTTTTGCTTTATGGCGGGCCACTCTTTGGGTGAATTTACAGCGCTGTGCGCTTCAGGGGTTCTTACCCTGGCCCAAACGGCGAGGTTGCTGGACATACGAGGGCGTGCCATGCAAGAAGCTTCAGAGATCACAAGGGAAGAGGGATCAGAGGGAGACGCATACAAAGGGGTGATGGCGGCTGTGATGGGTCTTGATGCTGCCTGCCTTGACGAGCTACCTGTCTCTCACACACCCCCTGTGTGCGTGCTGGCCAATGATAATGCTGCGGGCCAAGTGGTGCTGAGCGGGCATCAACAAGGTCTGGACAAAGCTAAGGAATGGGTCTTGGCGCAAGGGGGGCGCTTTGTGCTTTTGCCTGTGTCTGGTGCATTTCATTCACCGTTGATGGATACAGCTTCTGCGCGGCTATCTGAGGCACTTGAGAGTGAAACGTTTTCAGCGCCCTGCGTGCCCATCATCACCAACGTAAGCGCGGCCCCCCAAACCGATCCTGCTATGCTCAAAAAACACATCAAGAAGCAAGTGATAGGACGTGTGCGGTGGCGCGAAACCATGGATGTGATGCGTATGCACGGCATAACCCATGTGATCGAAGCGGGTGCGGGTCGCGTGCTGTGCGGTCTGTTTAAGCGTCAACATTCTGATGTTAAGGCGGTGGCCGCTGGGGATGTGGCGTCTGTAGAGGCGTTATTGTGAAGTCTCACGTTGCATAAAAATCAATGTGATGCCCTGCTGATTTCTTATGTTCGCATGTGTGATAAACTCTCCCACCTTGCGCTCTTTGGGAAGGTCGCTACAATGCAGGGACAATATCAAAGGAAAGAAAAAGGAAAGCATGATGCCCCACAGTTTTGACGGAAAAAAGGTGTTGATCACGGGCGCTACAGGCGGCATTGGTGAGGCCATCGTGCGTTTATTTCATGCCCAAGGCGCCACGGTCTTTTTAAGCGGCACCCGGGAAGAAAAGCTGGCAGCCCTGCAAAACGATTTGCGTGAACGGGTGTTTGGGCAAGCCGTGGTGCTGACAGACGAGAACGCGCCCGATCACCTGATCACAGCCGCGGCCTCAGCCATGGGCGGCCTAGATATTGTGGTGAATAACGCCGGTATCACCTGTGATAGCTTGTTGATGCGCATGCGTGATGAAGATTGGGACCGCGTGCTGGATATTAATCTGCGCGTGGTAATGCAATTGTGTCGTGCGTCGATCAAAGAGATGATGAAGCAGCGTTTTGGTCGCATTATTAATGTCTCCTCCGTGGTAGCGGCCATGGGCAACCCTGGTCAATGCAATTATGTGGCGTCAAAGGCGGGCCTTGAAGGGTTTTCCAAATCGTTGGCAGTGGAAGTGGCCTCGCGCGGCATCACGGTCAATTGTGTGGCACCGGGCTTTATTGAAACGCCCATGACGGCGGGGCTTTCTGAAGCGCGCAAAGAAGCGCTTATGACCCAAATTCCCCTCAAACGCATGGGGACGCCAGAAGACATTGCCCACGGCACCGTTTTTTTGGCCAGTGAAGGCGCAGCCTATATTACAGGTGCGGTGCTCCCCATCAACGGCGGCATGTGGCGGGGTTGATCTCTTTTTTTGTCCTGTCATTGCCTGGTGACAGCTTGGCTATTTCGATAGATACGTGTTGCGTTATCTCGCGCTTAAGATGAATGCACCGCCCATAAAAAAAGGCACCCTTCTGGGTGCCTCAGGTGTTATCCATTTGTTGTTAAGAGGTTATCGGCGCTTTGGCTGATTGCCTCTCTGATTTGGGGTTAGTGAAGACCGCCATATTTTTTCCGCGCAGACCTCAGACCACCAAAGCGCTTGTCAAAATCTTCTCTTGAAAGTGTGATGACGTTGTCATGGCTGTCTTTAAAGCTTACGTTTGTGTCTTGAAAGAGGCCGCCTTTTTCAATGAGAGAATCATTGTTTAGCTTATTGTGGACCCGACCTGTGTGAAAATTAAACCTCTCTGCGGCCTGGTGGTTGACAATCCATCCCTCATCATCAAGGGCCGCCAAGGTCAACTCACTGAGAGCGCTGCTGCCTGCATTGATGTAAGGGGTCATCAGTTCAGTGCCAAAAATATAAGGATCCCAGTGTCCCCCCATAATGGGAATATAGCTTTGTGATTTGCCTGTCCAACGGCTATAGACAGCGAGGGCTTTGGGCCCTGTGAAATAGGCTTGGCCATTATGATATTGGACATAGTTTTGGCCACTATAGGACCTACCATTATACCATGGCCACACGGCGTGACCCACCTCGTGGGTGAGGATGTCATGGAGATCAGGGTGACGTAAGGCGTCCCAACCGACGTTCATGTGCGCACCATAGGGCACAGGGGCCTGATTATAAAAACCACTGGCACCACAATTAGCAGAAACACCGATGTTGTCTCCCCTCACACCAACTTGGAAGGTCACTTTTCCGTTGATAAAGCGATTGCCTTGAATGATGTTTTCCCAGCGCGCTTCAACAGGATCGAAAATGCTTTCTTTGTTTTGATTGTAAAAGTCAATCAGATTATCCTGCACGGAATACACTGAACCGTCGGGCAAGGGAAACTGATTGTAAGGTGTGAGAACGAGGTCAAATCCTTGATTGCCACCAGCATGATCTCCTGCTGGGATGGGATTAGGGTCGAAATGCGGTCCCGGATAATCATCAGGGCAAGG